>NZ_JAVDWS010000022.1:0-84531 GCF_031457395.1 Algoriphagus sp. 4150 | reverse complement strand
TTTATCCGGTTGATTTCTACGAAAATGGTGGATGCCGGGATTTATAATCATGCCCCTGTGTGTCGCGCTCCCGTCATGGATATTTCATCTGTTTAAAATTTGTCTTTCAAAGGCCACAACTTGTCCCGTGACGAAGGAAACGGGATGGAATCTCGCTGGGTTTATAATCATCCCAGTGTGTGTTCCCGTAGGTACGGGGTCAGGCTGGATTTCATGGCTATATATTTTGTATGTAAAAATAGTTTGACTACAATCATCTGGTAATCCCTGAAAACAGGGGTTTTATATTGAACCTCAAGTGACTGATTTTGTCGTAATTAAGCCCTCCCATAGTGCCTATAATCTCCCTCCATGTGCTCCCGTAGGTAAGGTAGACTCGATTTCATATAATTAGATTTTCATAAATCCTACCTGTCAAAATTTTTAGACCCAAACTTCATTTTCTTCCCATAAGCTTGATCGGAAATCTTCTTTTCTCAAGGGCTTACCCCAAGGATCTAAAAGCAACTAAATTAAAACTAAAAACCATTAGAATACGGATTTATGATCATTCAATATAAAAATAATATGATTATCCGCAATGATGCCAGTAGCCATATTTTCTTTGTTTTCTTGGCTAGAAGACCGATGACGGATGACAGAAGTAACCTAAATGATAAAGTTCACCAAATCCTTTGATGCTTTAATTTCTCTAGTGGTAGAAAAGCGGATATACATAAAAAAACCTCGTGTTTCATCTGATTATTTTTTGATTTTTAGAGGTCAGATAGCCTGTCCCGTCCGCCGCGGCGGATCGGGAGAATCCCGCATGGCTTACAATCATCCTAGTGTGTGTCGTTTTCGACATGCCTGCCTGGCCAGTAGGTAGGCTCGATTTCAACATTTTGATTGGGTTCGAGCAGGGAAAACCATCCCCTTTCACAAGCTTGTATTCTGCCGTGATTTTAGCATTCAAAGCACATAACGAAAGCCCGGGTCTCTCCCGTCATCTTACTGTTTTCAGCTTAATTCCAGCTTCATCATTACATCGGTCTGATCATCATCCAATTTGAAAATATGCTTATCAAACGCTATAAAACCATTCTTTTTGTAAAAGCCGATGGCTCTCGGATTTTTTTTTCCAAACTCCGCTCATATAAATTTCATTTCAGTATCCTGACTCACATAATCGCAATCCACCCGATAGATGTGGTCTGATTTGACATGGAATCTATCAAAGTACTTTACATTATGGAGATCGACTCTTTTTCTATCTTTATGCTATCACTCAAAAGCCTCAAGATGTCGATACTTTATTTGCTCTCCAGCCTGGGGGTAATCAACGGATTATTAATTGGTGTTTTTCTGGTTTTTCGCAGCCAAAACAAGATCTCCAATGGCTATCTGGGTGGCCTATTGTTGGCATTGAGCTTACGGATTGGTAAATCTGTGTTCTATTATTTTGAGGATAACGTAGACCTACTCATCCTTCAGATTGGACTTTCGGCTTGTACCTTTATAGGACCTTTCTTTTATCTGTACACTAAAGCCACATACCATCACTATCGAAAAATAAATACAAAGGATGTTATCCTGCTATCCATACTTTTTCTCTCTGTTTTAACCGTAGGTTTAGTTTATCCTTACCGGACAAGCCCTGCCATATGGAACGGTTATATCGTTTACGCAATTTATACCGTATGGGCAGTATTCACATTGCCAGGCTTGTACTATGTGGCTAAAATTCTTGGGTCGGCACTACTTAAACCCTCCACCATGAGCAGGCTGCAGCAACATTTGGCCATACTCACCATTGCCATGCTCTTCATTAATTTGACCTACCAGATGGCACTATACGGGCTGTTTACCTACCTATGGGGAGCACTCATTTTTTCCTTCACATTGTATTTAATGCTTGGGAGAATGTTGCTCTCCGGCAAGTTTTTCACTTCTAAATCTGCGGATCAACCCATCAAGGATGCTTATATAAAACTGGATGAGCTTAATCTCCTTATGCATACACAAAAACCATATGTCAATCAGAAACTTAAATTAGACGATCTGGCTACAATGGCCGGCCTTTCTAAACACAGTTTATCCAAACTTCTGAATGAAGAGTACAAGCATGGGTTTGCCCACTATGTAAAAGAGTTTAGGGTACTAGAAGCGAAGCAACTGATTCAGACCAGAAATGAACTTTCATTGGAAGGCATTGGCTTTGAAGCAGGGTTTAGCTCGAAGTCATCTTTCTTTGACGCATTTAAAAAAATTACGAATTCCACTCCCTCGGAGTATAGAAAGACCCAGCAAATGTTGGTTTAACGTACAAATTACTCCAGAATGATCATTCTGGACTTCTTAGCTCCGATTGACTTCATTTTTTAAGCGCCCTACCCGTAATCTTGGAGGAACAAATAAATTCATCCAATGAAAACCAACATATTCCTATTCCTTGCTGTAATAAGCATCAGTCCTTGTTTTGCCCAGACAGATCATGAACAGATCACCAAAACACTCAATCAGTTTATTGTAGGCACACAGTACAATTATCCAGACTCGATAGCCTTGGCTTTCCTCCCCGATACCAAAATGTTTCTTTACAATGGCACGGATTCGGCCTATTATATGACCTCCGAAGACTATGCGTCATTATATGGGCGTAGGGCGCCTGGCACACCCAACGACCGGCCTTCAAAGATCATCGGCATTGACATTGTAAAAGATGTGGCCTATGCCAAATTGGAGATTGACATTCCGTCTTTTGGGAATCGGTATCATGATTTACTCTTGCTTAAAAAAATTCTTGGCCAGTGGAAAATAGTGAGCAAGGCCACATCAGCAGCGCCAATTCCCAAAACGCCTGAAGAGCTCACCCCAAAGCCAACAAAAGAAGTTGTATTGACTGGTCTCAACAGACCTTGGAGTATGGCCTTCCTTTCAGAAAATGATGTGCTTATTGCCGAAAAAGACGGCGGCCTTCTTCGGGTTAATCTTGAAACTAAAGAACGCAAAACAATTTCAGGCTTACCCGACGATGTCGCTAGGGCTGTCTTCATCGACTCTACAAAATTCGCAAAAGGTATTTTCCCCAAAAGCCTACACGGACAAACCCTAAGTGCCAATGCGGGTTGGTTTCAGGTACTACTCGATCCAGACTTTAATCAAAACAATTACATATATCTTTCCTATGCTGCAGAGAATAAAGAGCGCGCCAGTACTACCAAGGTTATTCGCGGAAAGCTGACGGATAATCAACTGAAAGATGTGGAGACACTCTTTGTAGCGGAACCCTATGTACACGGGCTCTACCATTACGGCGGTGGCATGACCTTCGGTAGTGACGGCAAACTGTATGTGACCCTTGGTGAGCGCATTTTTTTTGAGTACATGAACCCTGAAATCCCTATTGCGGAGGACGTAAAAGACAAGCGTGGAAAAATAATCAGAATTAACCCTGACGGCAGTATTCCAACCGACAACCCACATTTTGGGTCAGGTGCTATCAAGGGGCTATATGCCATTGGCATTCGTGCTTCGCAAGGCATGGCCATACATCCGGAAACCGGTAACATTTGGTTTACTGAGCACGGCTCCACGCAGGGAGATGAGTTGAACATTCTGAAACCGGGAGCGAATTACGGTTGGCCGAATGTTACCACTGGTAAATACCGTACAGATTATCAACCCAAAACTACTGCGGGAGCAACGTTCACAGATCCAATATATTCATGGGATCAGACAGTTGCACCAACAGGATTGACCTTTTACTCCGGACCTGAGTTTCCACAATGGAAAGGCAATCTGATTGTGCCCGGGTTGAGTAAGGGCAGTTTATGGAGAATTGTGGTCGATGGTGATAAAATCATAAGTACCGAAGAACTCTTCATCAATAGTCGGGTGAGGTTAAGAAAAGCAATTGTTTCACCCGGAGGTCAACTCTATTTACTTTCTGACGAAGAGGATGGCAAACTGATTAAGGTGTTTAATCTTAGGCGTTGAAATGACTTCCATCTTGGTTTAACACTAAATACATTAGACCAGCATACAAGACAAAATGACCAAAAACGCTGTCCTGAATGTGGACAGCGTTTGGGTCTTGCTTTAAAACTCAAGAACAACCTTTCCGAAATGTTTTCCTTCTTCAAAGTAGGCCAATGCCTCTGAAAGTTGATTTATAGTGAATTCTTTGTCGACTACCGGTTTTATGTTGTTTACTTCTATCGCCTTGTTCATCACTTCAAAAGACGATTTGGAACCAACTTGGCTACCCAAAACCGAAAGCGCTTTTTGCAGAATGCCAAATACAGACAAATTCGCATTTGCACCACCCAACAAACCAATAACCACGATTTTTCCACCAAGCTTCATTCCTTCTATCGTTTTACCCATATCCGCCCAAGACATTTCCAGCGCTAAGTCAACGCCCTTCCCCTCAGTGAATTCCAAAACTTTCATTTGCCAATCAGCTATTTCGGCATAATTGATCACTTCATCGGCTCCTAACTTCTTCGCCATTTCCAATTTATCGTTGGAGCTTGAGGTAATTATAACTTTTGCACCTAATGCCTTTGCAAATTGTAAGGCAAAAATTGAAACACCTCCCGTTCCCTGCAATAAGACAGTTTGCCCAGCCTTCAGTTTCCCTAAATTTACGATGGCTTCCCACGCTGTAAGACCTGCAATTGGCAATGTTGAGGCTTCCGCAGGACTAAGATTTTTGGGGATTTTCACCAATGAACTTTCAGGCAAAGCAATATATTCTGAAAAAACTTCCTTCACAGAAGTTCCCAAACGGCTTGCTAAATCCTCTGATTTCAAATCACCGGACTGCCAATCCTGAATAAAATGAGTAGCTACAACATCCCCTACTTGAAAATTTGTAACCGCAGTTCCAATTTCCTCAACAATCCCAGCTGCATCCGAACCCAACGTATGAGGAAGACTTGTTCCGAATGCTCCTTTTACAATCATTAAGTCCAGTTGGTTAAACGACACAGCCTGGACTTTTACCAAAACCTCATTTGCCCGAATAGTGGGAATTACCTGTTCTTCTATGGTTACATTATCCAAACCATACCTATTCTTTACTACGATTGATTTCATGTGTTTATAAATTAAGTTTTTTTCTTTTCGAGAAATAGTCGAGTGAGTTTAAATGGGTTATTAAATAACCTTTATGATCCCGTAGGTACGGGATCAAGCCCGCCTGCAGTAGGCAGGCCTGTCTGCCACAGGCAGACTTGATTTCTTTGTTCTTTTGGCTTGGCCCAAAAGAACCAAAAGGCCAAGACGCCAGCAAAGCTTCCCCCCGCAGGCCAGCCGCCTGGCTCGCTGCTGCGTCACCCCTACCCGCCCTAAAAACAAGCAACTCTGCTGATGCGGTGTATGCCCGGATATAATCATCCCCCTGTGTGTTCAAGTAGGTACGGGATCATGCTCGATTTCATGAAAATACGTTTAAGATTATATGGCAAAGCTATTTTTACAGTACCTTTGAAACAAGTATGCACTTTTTTGTACACTAGATACTAAAATGATACTATCGCTGATTATCAACGAATAAAAAATCCTAAAATGAAGAAAAAATATGCAGATGCCCCAATTTGTTCAGTAGATTATGCTTTCAGACGGATTGGTGGAAAATACAAAGGGAGAATTATATGGTATCTCCATAGCAAGCAAATAATGCGCTATGGAGAGCTTCGGAAAGCACTGACCGACATTACACCCAAAATGCTTACACAAACCCTACGTGAACTGGAGGATGATAATCTGGTGAAAAGAAAAGTCTATCACGAAGTCCCTCCAAAGGTTGAATATTCACTAACAGAAACAGGAGCTGAACTTATCCCTTTTATCGACCATTTAAGACAATGGGGAGACCGGCAAATTGAGAAGGAAAAGAGGAAACCTATCAACTGCTAGGATAAACATATGTTTGAATTTTATAAATTTAAGGTATGAAACAAGCAGAGAGTGTTAGCGATTTTTATAATAGGCTGCCAAGTCATGCACCAACAGATATACCATTGGACAATGCGGGCATAGGTCATATCAATGTGTTCAGTAGGGAAACCTGCGCCGTAGTAACTCCGTATAGCCGCAGGGATTTTTATAAGGTTTCCCTGATCATTGGTAAGGGCAAGATCTATTATGCGGATAAGTGGATACAGATCGACCGACCCGCGCTGCTCTTTTCAAATCCGATCGTACCGTATTCCTGGGAAGCAGAGTCCGAGCAGCAATCAGGTTGGTATTGCCTTTTTACCGAAGATTTCATCCAGCACAGCGAGCGGGTAAGCAACCTGCGGGATTCACCTTTATTCAGAATTGGCCTTACCCCTATTTTCTTTCCGGACAAGACTCAATTGAACGAAATTTCGTCGATATTCCTGAAAATGCAGGACGAGATACGCTCAACTTATCAGCATAAGTATGACGTACTACGCAGCTATCTCCACCTGCTCATCCATGAGGCCATGAAAAATAATCCAGCCACAAATTTTCATTCTTACACCAATGCCTCCTCCAGAGTCTCCTCCTTATTTCTTGAACTGTTAGAAAGGCAGTTCCCTATTGATTCCCCCGCACTCGTACTCACACTAAAAAAACCTGCCGATTATGCCTCAGCTTTGTCCATACACATCAATCATCTCAACCGCTCTGTAAAAGAAGTGACGGGTAAGACCACTACATCTCATATCGCCGCCAGGATTATTAAGGAAGCTAAGGCCCTACTGCAACATACCGACTGGAACATCTCCGATATCGCTTACAGTCTGGGCTTTGAATACCCTTCCTATTTTACCCTATTCCTAAAAAAACACACTGGCTTGGCTCCTACCCAATTCCGTCAGGCTGTTTGAATATTATAATGATCTGTTTGAAGGTTATAGATCAAACCTTTGCTTCCCTATCTACCTTTGGGATAACAAAATACGCTAACTATGAAATATAGAAAACTTGGAACAACCGACGAGCAGCTATCTTCACTTGGCTTGGGCTGCATGGGTATGAGCTTCGCCTATGGCCCCACAGACAACAAAGAAAGTTTGGCTACACTGGAGAAAGCACTTGATCTGGGCATCAACTTTTGGGACACCGCGGATATGTATGCAAACGGAGCGAATGAAGAACTGATCTCTAAAATACTGGTACCTAATCGAGACAAGGTATTCATCGCCACGAAATTCGGGTTCCGTTTTAAGGATGGAATGGCCAGAGCCAGCAACGCTGTAGGAACCTACTTTGACGGTTCTCCTGCCTGGATTAAGGTAGCCGTAGAGCAGAGCTTAAAGCGTCTGAAGATCGACACCATCGATCTTTACTATGCCCATCGGGTTGACCCAAACATCCCGATCGAGGAAACTGTCGGTGCGATGGCCGATTTGGTAAAAGAGGGAAAGGTACGCTACCTAGGACTTAGTGAGGCTTCTGCCACTTCATTAAGAAAAGCCCATGCCGTTCATCCGATTGCAGCACTGCAAAGTGAGTACTCGCTACTTACTAAAGATGTGGAAAATGGGATATTGCAGACCACCCGGGAACTTGGCATTTCACTGATCCCTTATTCTCCTTTGGCGCGGGGTCTGGTCACCAATACACTTGATGTGAATACCCTTGCCGAAGACGACTTCAGGAGAAGTCTGCCACGCTATCAGCAGGAAAATATTAGCAACAACAATAAGCTCATAGTGGAGTTTTCCGCCTTTGCCGACAATAAGAACTGCACTCCTGCACAGCTCGCCCTAGCTTGGGTATTGGCACAAGGCGAAGACATCATTCCTATTCCCGGCACCAAAAAAAGGAAATACCTGGAAGAGAATGTAGGTGCGATTGAAGTGAACCTGACGAATGCTGATCTCACAACAATTAACGGGCTAATCAAGCGCTATCCCATAATTGGCGAGCGGTATAGCGAAGGGGCAATGAAAATGGTCAATCACTGACCCCGCTAAAATATCAGCCCTTTAATCAGGAGCAGTAACTTGACTTTGAGAAAAAACCAAGACACCATTAGTCACTCGTTTTTAGTCCACTTAGTTTCAATGCTATAAGGTTTTGGCGGTCGGATTATGTCTAACCGGAAAATTCACGGAATTTGCAATAAAACAGAGTTCGTTTGCTTTTCTGTGTAATTCGTTTGCTTTATCAATCATAGAATTTTCCGCCACAGTTACGACAGGATTAAGAGTCACTTCGGTGAATTGTCCACCACTGGTTGAAGTTTCACTCATTATTCCGGTCGCACTGTCTATATAATCCACCACAATGACACCTGCTTCCGAACATAAATGCAAATACCAGAGCATATGGCAGGAAGACAAAGAGGAAACTAAAAGGTCCTCCGGATTATGTTTGGTTTTGTCGCCACGAAATGCCGGATCAGAAGAACCTAAAATTCCAGGTTTGTTTTCTACGAGTATCTGATGGCTTCTATCGTAATTTCTATAATTGTCAGTTCCTGTTCCTTTGTTTCCCGTCCATTTTATAGTCGCTGTGTAGTGATGTTGCCCTTTCATGTGTTTATAATTTGTCTTTCAATGGCCACATGGAATCTCGCGCAGTGTGTATAATCATGCTTATGTGTGTTCCCTTGCGTACGGGATCATGCTCGATTTCATGTGTTTATAATTTGTCTTTCAATGGCCACCCCGAACAGTCGGGGCAGGCTCGATTTCATATAATAAACCCAAATTGATCTACTTGTCTGTTTTCGATTTTGGTATATGGTATATTATCGGACGGAGGCCGGTGGATGGATAAAACCTCTCCTCCGTCCAGATTACCAATCATTTCTTATTTGCCCTCAAAATACTCCTTTATGACATACCAAGCTTTCTTTTTCCCTCCTTTTTCAGATATCAGCCCTTTTCTGTTGTACCCCTTTTGATAGACTGAATGCATCCGTCCCAGGGATCTGTAATCAAACAAAAGCCATGGACACACTCCTACCAAGTTGGGAACTGAATTGAACATCTCAATCTGGTCAACGTAGATTTTCTCTTGATATTCCTCCGTCCAATAAGCGGCTTCATCTGTTGGCCCATCACTATTTCCGTACACGGCTTCACCACCAAATTCAGAAATAAATACCGGCTTATCAGGAAAACTAATGTTCCATTTTGTTTCTGACGGTTTACCTTGCCACGGCAAATACCATCCAAAATACTCGTTGAGTGCGATAATATCAGAATGGATGTAAAGGGAATCCCATACATTCACAGTATTGTTCTCGTAGCCTTGTGTATTGATTACGTGGGTAATCAAGCGTGCAGAATCCAAATCTCTGCACTTTTGTGTAAGTTCGGCAAGCCTATCATCCCTATTGGGTGTAGTGGGGTATGTTTCGTTCGAAAGTGCCCAAACGACGACCCCACAACGGTTTTTGTCACGACCAACCATTTCTTGAAGCATTTGCTCCAATTTCGCCGGCATAAGACTATCGGAAAACTGGATATGCTGATACACAGGCAGCTCATCCCAAACCATGATTCCCAATCGCTCGGCTTCCTTCACCATGTTTTCACTATGAGGATAGTGGGCCAGACGGACAAGATTACATCCCAGTTCTTTTGCCGAATTAAGCAACAGCTTAGCATCTTCGCTTGAATACGCTCTACTCATTCTGTGAGGATTCTCCTCATGGATATTGACAGCCTTTAGGAATATCGGCTTACGGTTTAGCAAGATCTGATTACCCTGCACTTCTATACTTCTGAATCCTATAGTGTCAACCAAAAAATCCGTGTCACTTTTAACAGTTACGCTATAAAGTTTGGGGTTTTCGGGTGACCAAAGTTCAAACTCCGACTCAAATTCCACGTGAGCAAAGCCCTCATCATCTGTTCTTGCTTTATAGCGCAAATTTAGTTCGGGAACTTCGATCTCAATGTCTTGTTTTTCACCGGCTCCATTCATCTTAACCCACCCTAAGACGGTATTAAGACTTCCTTTTTTTAACTGTATGAAATAATCTTCAATAAAGGTGTTGTCTGTTTCAATTAAATCCACGTCACGGGTAATACCTCCATAGTTAAACCAATCATACCCATAGCCCGGGAGGCCGTTTCCTTTACGGTTATTGTTGACCTTCACAATAACGGTATTATCTCCATCCTTGATTTTGTCGGTAATTTCAAACTGAAAAGGGGTAAAACCGCCTTCATGGCTACCGATTTTTTCGCCGTTCAGGTACACGTCAGCCAGATAATTAACTGCCCCAAAATGGATAAACAACCTTTTTCCTTCAGCAATCGAATAATTAAACTGCTTTTTGTACCAGACTGTCCCTTCGAAATAGGTCAACTCGCTCATCTGGGAATTAAAGTCTCCGGGCACATTCAATACCGGAGCCTCTTCAAAGGAGTACTCATAAAAATCTGTCTTTTTTACAGGTTTTTTCTCCGTCCATAGCTGCAGATATTCACCTGTATTGGAAGGGTCTATTATTGCCTTCCACTCCCCGTTCAGGCTCGTCAACTTCCTGGATTGGATATTAACCATTGCGGTCTGCGCGCAGATATCGTTTCCTAATAGGATAAAGGCTCCAAAAACCAATATCCATCTTGTTATCATTGTATTAAAGTATTTCATGTGTTTATATTTTGTTTTAAGAGGTCAGATAGCCTGTCCCGTGACGAAGGAAACGGGATGGAATCTCGCATATTGGATAATCATCCCTTTGTGTATCGCCTTCCACATGCGCATTTTAAGTGTTTATAATTCCCGGTATTTCAGTCTTGGATAAGCGCCCAATTGCCCTGATCAGTCGGGACAATTGGGCAGCCCATTCTCATTTACCGCCTTCAACAATATTGTCAATCGTGCGTTGCTCTTTCACCGTATTAAGTCGTCTGTCCAATGCTCCACCTGTATCCCACCAAAATGGGATTAAACCATTTTCGATTGCCTTTTTTGTCACATACCTGATCCAATGATCCACAGAGTTATTGTGGGTCTCCAGATCCAGTGGTACATGTTGCGTATTGTTGCGCCTGTACGCCCCATACTCGCCCAGGATTACCGGGATTCCTTTGTCCACGAACTTCTGCTTTGCCAAACCGAAAGATTTAACCACATCATCTTCCTCTCCATAGGTGGCATTACGGTCCGGTTCAATGGTTGAATGATACCCATTTCCCCAGTAATAGACCATATTTCCCCAACTTACGTCTTCTGCCAGGATACAGAATTGGGACGGAGTGTAATAATGTAGCTCAGCCATCATACGCCCTTCAATCTCATCTGTAGGCATATTCATCATCTCATGGCTCTTTTCAATATTGGTATCAGGACCCTGAATCACGAGTACCCTGTAGCTGTTTCGCCCACCCGTAGCCCGGACAGCATTGACGAAGGTCTGGTGGTAGGAATGAAGTACCTCCATCTGTACTGCATCATGGACGTTGGGTTCATTGGCGCCGGCAAACATCAGGTGCTCGTCAAAATCCCGCATTGCCGTGGCGATTTGCTCCCAATACGCTTTTTGTTTGGCATTCACCGAATCCTTCTTGGCTGGGGTGACATTGTTTTCCAGCCAGCCACCATCCCAGTGGATATTGAGCAACACATACATATCATTGTTTACGCAGTACCCCACCACTTCTTTCACCCTGTCCATCCAGACAGGGTCAATCTTTGCAGTATTCCTATCCACAATATGGTGCCAGTCCCAGGCTACAGGAAGGCGAATCGCATTAAATCCCTGTTGCTTTACAAACTTTACATACTCTTCAGTAATCATGGGATTACCCCAACCATCTTCCCCACCGGGGGCTTCCATGGTATTTCCGATGTTCCAGCCCAACTTCATCTTAGCGGCAAGCTCTACTGCATTGCTGCTCATTCCCGTTGCATCGGGAGGCAGCGGAGAGGTATTGTAGGATGGATATAGCGTGGAAATCTGCGAAACGGTAATCCTCCTGTCCTGGCCGTTTGGCGAGGTAATATTCAATACGGTGGATCGAGTTAGTCCGGTGGCATTGGGAACAGCAGCTATTTGAATAGAAGTACTTCCACTATTGCCTGCAGTGTGGCTTAACTGTAACCAAGATGAGGCCTGATTGCTGATAATCCATTCATTGGTACTGGTTATTGAGATTTCCATATCCCCTCCTTCTTCATCAAACTCCAACTTATTCACGGAAACGTTAAGCACTGGGTCTATCACACCCTCTTCTCCACAAGAGACAAGTACCATCATTCCGAATAGTACTGCCAGTACCCCGGTCAATTTCATTTTCTTCATTTTAGGTTATTTTGGTTATTGAGTTTATTATTTGCTTTCTTATAAATCCTATTTCTGCGTTATCCCCTTCCAATTATCCGTTCTAAATGGAACAGCAGGCAAGCCTTCGGAATTTATCAGGTTACATGTAGGATTGTCAGCCCAGGCATAACGAACGACCACCGGATTGTCCACCTCTTCCGAATACACTACCACTTCACTCCCCTCAATGACAGCCTTAGCCCAATGAAATTGCCGGTCATCCCCGGCTACCGCAAAACCTGTCACTTCATTTCCGTCTTTGACCAAAAGTCCTGATCCTGTATGGGCAAAACTGATCCGAATACGGTTCCCTTCTATTTTGGAACTTTTGCACTCTGGGCCTGACGCCGCGGCTTTACAACTAACATACTAAGGTATTGACAACCTTACTTGGACAGGGGATGCTATGTGTTCAATAAGGGGGTTTGATGTTTTATCCTGGATGATTATTACCAAAACCCGGAAGGTGTAGGAGTTTTAGTTAATGATTAACTTCTTGGTTATATAAGACTGACCGGAACGTACATTGACCAAGTAAACTCCTGGTCTCAGGAACTGATCAAATTCCAGTATCTCATACCCTTCTGTAATTTCCCGGTGTAGCAATCTGCCATGGGTATCATATACAGTGATGACTGCAGTCTGTAAAGACATTGGCAATACCATTGAAAATTTCCCTCCGTGGGCAGGATTTGGATATATGACAACTTCATCTGCAATACTATCCGCCTCTTTTGAAATGGCAGGTATATTCGAATCAAATATGCTTAGTTCTTCAAATTCATTTGAACTGAGGAGTCTTGCCGAAGGATTGCCGGCCGTGATGTATCTGATAAAACCGTTACAATTCAACCATTCGCTAAACGACCCACCACAGGTATTTTGCCATACCCCCGTATTGATTTCCTGGTCTTCCGATTGATAGGTGATCCCGTCAATGATGACATAATCTATCTGTACATTCCTGGGGCCATTGTCATTGGTATAATGGATCTCTACTGTCCCACTACCTGAAGCCGTGTAATCGGCATACGAAGTAGTAAGTGTCCAGGTAGCGACCGTGTTGCCATTTACCCGCAAGTCTATAGATTCATCACCTTGTATTCCCCTGGCTCTTACTGTAATCGCATTGGGATCAAAAGGGGAGAGATAGCTACCACCTATTACTTCTTGGGAAATCCCCGGACCTTCCCAGGCCACTGCAACATTATCCCCTCCTCCGCTTTCTTTATGAAGTACTTCGATATAATACTTCTGACCTGCTGTAAGATTTACGGCAGCAGACTGCTGGGTACTGTATTTATTCCATTCCCCAGGACTGGTCCATCCATCTACGAAGGCTATCCTTGAGCTATTGTCAGGATTATCGTTAGTACTCAGGTATAAATCGGCGTTGTCGTCTCCAGCCACCCAAAAGGTATAACTTCCTGTAGCAGCGGGATGAATATACCCGCGTATCCTGGCACCATAATTATCGGCCCAGTTTGTGGGACCTTCAAGGCTTGAGATCAGCTCACTGCCTGTGGGGTTATTGGGATAATTGGCATTGGAAGTTAAGCTGCTGATACTAGCCCCACTTATTCCTGTCCAATACTCTCTCAAGATAGAACCCGAACCTCCTGCTACCGTGACATCAAAAACCTGCACGCTTTGACATCCTAGGCTGTTGGTGTAGGTAGCTTCATAGCTCCCTGCCTGATTGGTTTGGATATTGGAAATAGAGAGCTCACGGGTAGAAGCGCTAAATCCATTAGGCCCGCTCCAACTCCATGATCCTCCCTGGGCAGGCTGGGGACCAAACTGTACACTGCCACCTACCGTTACAGAAGCATTGGCTGTCTGTTGCCAGTCACCGCCATTGATCTGTACGTACGGGGTGACCGTCGTAGGCGTGCATACAGCAGCAGGTTCTCCATATACGATACCACGGCCTGCCGTACTCATATATACCCTTCCGAAGACATTCATATCGCCCTGGATGAACTCCCCATTTCCGGGACCTCCATATTGGAGATCATCCTTATTGATTCGGGTCCAGGATGCACCCTGATCTGTAGAGCGATAAGCACCTCTGACATTGTTAATTGTACCCCATATATAGATAGCCGGATAATCTGCTCCCAGAGCTGCTATTCCAAAGCCAACAGCTCTGCAATTGCTGACACCACTTACGGTCGAAAAGGATTGACCCGAATTGGTCGAGCGTGCCAGCCCCCCATTGTTCAATGCTATCCAGACATGGCCTTCCATACCGGGAGCCAGCCGGATCACTTTTGAGCCCCAGCTACCTACCGTACTTGCCTGGGAAAATGATGACCCACCATTGGTACTTACCATGACTGCCCCATTTTCAGGGTTGTACGCATAAAACTTATTGGAATTGACCGGGTCGCCGACCGGCAGTGCCTCATTGATATTCAATCCGCTTACCGTCGACCAGGATGATCCGTTATTGGTTGACCGGTAAGTGGTCGATGATTGCCGAGGAGAATGTAACAGGATATTGCCATTCGCAGATAAGGCCACTTTACCCTGGGTACCGTTCATGTTGTTCTGAACCCAAGTAAGCCCCATGTCGGTGGAATGATACATGGAATTGCCAACACGGACAACTTTGTTTGTATTCTGGGCTGCTACCGACAATCCTGTGGTGGTCCCAATATTCGGGGTATGGATCGGCGCGTATTGATCAATGTTGGTGTGTCTGAATCCGTCATAGTCACCGATGACAGAAACTACCGGGCCATTGGGAATACTTTCTATACCAAGAGGCACGGTTTCTTCAAGTCCTCTAACCGTAAACCTCCAGGTATCATTAGTATTGATGTTTTCATTCACGAATATCCCATTGCCCGAAGTGATCCAAACTTTTTGCGTATTGAAAGGGTCGAATTCTATTGAACCGGCCCAATGGATGGATTTTCCGTAAATCCAGGTGATGCCATCAGTATCCAGATTAAATCCCCGATCTACCACATCTACCCAGCTTGAACCGCCGTTTGCGCTCAAGTAGATCCTGTCGCCCCATACGTTATTTCCGGTATTCGTATTAATGTATTGACTCCAATAGGTGTTGATGGTTGATGCCACAATCCTGTTGGGGTTGTTGGGATCAACACTTATTCCTCCAAAAGCTCTGTTGGAACCCGGGGGAGTAATGTTTGTCCATGCCCCTGAGGCAAAGCTGTACTTCCAGATCCCTCCATTGTCCATGGGCTCAGAGCCTGCCGAATTGCCGTGTGGTCCGGCTCCGTTTCCATAAGTGATATAGAGGTCACCATTACTGGCCAAAGTGGCACGGTGGGGCATAAAATCAGCAGGTGCTCCTGACACAGCAGTAAATGATTGCCCTCCATCATCACTTCTGTAAAAATTTGGTCCCTCACTTCCCGAGCGCGAGACCCCTACAAAGATCCTCTGGGTATTCCCTCCCGAATTGCTTGACGGGTCTAATACCACAAAGCTTATCCCGTTCTCATTCGGTGTGGTGGTTACATTTAAGGAAGATACCCTGCTCCAGCTTGATCCCGCATTTGTACTCTTAAACAGGCCGTTCGACCGGGTTCCACAATACAGTATATTGCTGTTGTGGGAATCTACAACCAGTTTCTCCCCGGATTGCCTCCCCATACCATTTCCGTGGGCACGAAACTGGGATGTTACTTCAGTAACGGTAAACGAATTCCCGTAATCGTCTGAGCGAAGGATTGCGGTCCTACCATTATTAAAGTAGCTGATACCTACAAGCATGTACAGTCTGCCGGGGTTATTAGGATCCAATGCCAGGGATTCAACGCCCAAAAACCCTACCTGATCTTCAGAAACCCAGTCCGTCAAAGAGATCCAACTATTGGTTGGAGCATCCCATCTGTAGGCTCCTCCCACATCGGTCCGGGCATAGACCAGGTTTTGCTCAGTCTTGCTCGGGATTATAGCGGAAACAAATCCTCCGCCGCCAATGGCTACATTATTCCAATTGTAATCTTCCGCTGTCTGGGCTTCCGCTTGATAGCCCTGAAAAGTAAAAATTACGACAAACAAGCAGAGGAAGGCGAGTAACTTTTGCCTGAATTTTGCGAATACGAAAGTGGACAATAAAAGTCCACGGCCATAAAGCCCAAACGGCATCTGCCGGAGGGTAATAGGTAGATTTATTTTCATTGTATTTTGGGTTAATTGTTAATCAAACTCTAAAGGCGATATAAAAAACAAGGGGTGATTGAACTTATATCCAACCACCCCCTATCTGTCTCCAATCTGCTTCCAAAAGGAAGTGACTATTAATTAAATGTCTTTATTTCCCCTCCTAGAGGCGTCTCATTAGTTAAAACCTCCAGTCTATCACTAACTATTATTTCGATAGAGTTCTTGAAGGGCTTCAAAAAAACCACCCCAATCCCCCACTAAAAAAGGAGGGAAAAGGGATGATTTTTAGAAATCAGAAAGTAAGAGCTTGCTTAAGTTTTGTTTTTGAAGCCGAAATCGACATGATTTAAACAAGCTCTAAGATCATTCAGCTATTTTCACTACTCTGATATTATCTATAGCAATATTCATAGGGGCTGCAGCTTCACTGGAATCATTGACCGAGAAGATATTGATACTTCCGCTGCCAGAGTCTCCCAGTAAGTCTTTTAAACTTCCAACTGATTCGCCTGCCCCATCTTTTCCTCCATTGGGTTTATTACGGAATTCTGAAAATGGGATGGTTACTGTGATCCAATTGCCCTTTGTAGTGAATGGTGCAGTTCTATTACTTCCAAGATTCCAAGGTTCGTAGCGTGCCACGTAATCCCAATTGAAATCTTTTAAAATGATTAGAGACGTTCCATTCCATTGCCCAGGTACATTGATCTCAAATTTAAAAGCATAATCGTCAACAGGATCCTCCAACTTATCCTCCGGAACCCACTGGACTGCTTCGGTATTAATACTTCTCCCTCCTTCCCACCAACTGGAATTACCTGCATTTAGACCATTGTTTTCCAAAACTGCAAAATCGCCCCTATTGCTCGGAAAGATGGTGCTGTTATTGCTTATATTCGCTCCCCAGCTGTACGTATTTACACCATCGAAGTCACAAAGCATACCTGTGGGATCATTGACGTTGAGAGAAGTAGTATAGGATCCTGAACCGGTTTCTACCGTTACCGGCCCACTTTGATTGAGTGCCGGGGTCTTAAACCCAATTGATGTACCATTATCCGATAGTCTGTATTCCGAAATCGTCGCACCGGCAAAAGTCACCTCTTCTACGTAAAAGAAATTGCTGCCATAAATGTACACCGAGTCACCCTCACTCGGGAGTTCGTATGATACTCGTGTGATCAAGGGTGTGTCAATGACAAAGTCAATCGAATAGGTAGAAGATCCTCCCGCGCTTACAACTGTTACTTTACTCAGTTCTTCTAAGGGCACCGACTGGAACGGAATAGAAGGTATCTGAACCACTATATTTCCATCAGTCAAAAGGGTTTGGTTGATGTTTGCCTGGACACCACCAAAAGTCACCTGGGCAACCTGGGCTAAGTTCTTTCCATGTATTACCACCCACTGACCGGTAACTATTTCAGTGATTAATGTGTCGTTGGGAGCCGCTTCATAATTTCTAACACTCGTAATAAGCGGCGCCGGCACGGAGTCTTCCTGCTCACAGGAAAACATCAGGGTCATCATTACTGCCGCACAAGCCAGCAGCAATCGATTTATATATTTTGACATAGTCTTTTTCATGTGTTTATAATTGTTTTCTATTGGCCACATGGAATCTCGCATGCATTATAATCATCCCAGTGTGTGACTCTTGTGTCATGCTCGATTTCATGATTGTTATTACTTATCTTCAAATGGATATGGTAACGGGGGCTCCATCAATTTGGGATTGGCGGTCACCTCGATTGAAGGCAGTGGGAAAGTAAAGGTATTGGCGTTCGCCGGGGTTATGTCTCCGAAAGGGTCATTTGGTGTTACGACCCCATTTTCGTCATATTCAAAGGCTACTCGTTGCTGGTTATTGAGGATGCCGATAGCCTTTGGCGAATTATAGTAAGAAAGCCTTACCAGATCATCCCAAAAATGACTTTCACCGGCCAGCTCAATTCTCCTTTCATTCATCAACATGTCAGCATCAATCGAGGTAACGGCAGTAAGCCCTGCCCTTCTGCGCACTTCATTGAAGTAAAACAACGCATTCGCATCTGATGTGACGGCATTGTCGCCCAAGATGGCTTCTGCATATATCAGATACACATCTGCCAGCCTCAATAAAGAATTGTGCTGCGGAGAAGAGTTCGATGTCATTGTAGGTGCTTTGTTGTCGACATTGGTACCCACAATATGCTTCTTCAAACCGGAATCATTATTGAAAGTATAACCACCTCCCGCCGCATTCAGCTCAGGATAATAATCCCCCCTCAGCATAAAAGTAGCCTTGCGCCTGATGCTATCCTCCGGAGTGTACAACTCGAACATATTCATGGTAGGCCGGATACCAAACCAACCCGGTTGCCCATTGGCTGATATTTCTGCGCCACCCGGAGAATATATCTGAAGCATGTTGCCTTCCATCCAACCAAGACCCGGAGACCATTGCAGTGCAAATAATGATTCCCGGTTATCATTAAACTCCGTTCTAAACAGATTTTCATAGTTGTCCAACAATGTCAGTCCGCTTTCGTTACATACATTGCCTGCATACAGCTTGGCCATGTCAAGTAGTTCCTGATCACGCTGTCCAAGTCCTTTCGAATTTAAACCGGCCCAGGTCAGATATGCCTTAGCCAACATCCCTTGTGCGGACCAGGTGGTAAGCCTTCCTTTGGCATCTGAAAGGGGAAGGTTTTCGGCTGCATAAGTCAGGTCATTCACTACAAACTGATATACATCGTTAACCTGGTATCTGGGAACCAGAGGGGAAGTTACCAACTTGGTATTATCTTCTATAATCGGAACATCTCCCCATAGCAACGCCAGGTTATAGTATGCAAATCCTCTTATAAACTTCGCTTCTGCAATGGCCGCATTCTTGTCTTCTTCAGGTATAGTCGCAGGCGCTTTATCTGTGATGGCATTGATAGTTGTATTGCAGTGGGCAATGATCCTGTACATAGCCCTCCAGTTTGCAACCATAATCCCATTCAATCCGGTGATGGAGAATGTATTTAGCTGAACAGCATCACCCCAATACCCTACGGCCATATTACCGCTAAGAACCTCGCCTACAGGCAAGTAACACGAATAATTCCATTCAGCCCAAGGTCCTCCTCCGTATAGTGCGGCGGTAGCCAATCTCAAGTCATCGGTAGTCTGATAGAAGTTTTCAGTGCTTATCTCTGACAATGGAGGTCGATCCAAAAAGTCCTCACTGCAGGATACTGAGAGTCCTGCAATTACGAGAAAGAAATAGATTAATATATTTTTCGATTTCATGTGTTTATAATTTGATTTTCAATGGCCACATGGAATCTCGCATGCATTATCATCATCCCTGTGTCTGATCTAGGGGGACATGCTCGATTTCATGGTTCAGCATTTTATTTGTTCAAGGTAACATTGGCACCTACTGTAAACACTCGGGCCTGGGGGTAAAAACCGTTATCCACACCTGCATTCAGGGGATCCCAAGATCCGATTTCAGGATCCATACCCTTATAATTCGTTATAAGAAACGCGTTGTTGACATTTACATAAACTCTAAGCGCATTTATCCGTGCTTTCTGAGTGAGTCTTTCCGGCAGAGTATAACCTAATGAGATAGTCCTACATCTGATAAAGGATCCATCTTCGACAAATTTGTCAGATGTTCTATTATTCTCGTTTGTATTGTCATTTCTGATACCTACAATTTTGGTATCAGGATTGGATACAAATACGTTGTTGATATCAGTAGCTGATCCTTCGGGATCTATCAGTTCAAGTCTGGCATAATTATTCAATGATCTCAGGTAGCCGAAACTGGTTCCCGGATACTCCCCGTTGACACGCAACTGGTTGAAAACCTTATTCCCATAATTCGCACTGAGGAACACATTCAAGTCAAGATTCTTGTAGGAAAACGAGTTGTTGAGGCCCACTTGAAACTTAGGAATAGGTGAGCCCAGATAGGTTTGGTCTCTTTCATCGATGATCCCATCACCATTGAAATCCCTAAACATCAGATCACCGAACCAGATGCTTCCTCCGGCAGCACCTATTGGAAGTGGCGCACCGTTTCTCACTGGGATAGCATTTGTCTCAAAATCACTTGCCGTGGCAAAAACCCCTTCAGTGACATAACCATAAAATTCACCAATAGATCTTCCTACCGGAGTTCTGCTGAACTGACCTGTCAACGCAGCATCATCAGTAATAAGCCTTACCACTTTGTTGACGTTGCGTGACACCGTAAGGTCAGTGGACCAGATGAAATTTTTATTTCTTATGTTTTTTGTACTAATTCTAAAGTCAATTCCTCTGTTGTTGACTTCTCCAACGTTTACCCAAGGGGATTGTATTGAACCGGGGGAATACCCTATACCTGTACCCGAGTACATCGGTAACGGAACCTGCATCAAAAGACCGTCAACATTTCTGTCATAGATATCTACCGAGAAGTTTATACGCCAGTTAAAGAATGTTCCGTCAAGACCGATATTGCTATACTTTGTCCTTTCCCATTCTACGAAGGGATTGCCCATGTTACGAACGATTTGGGATACTCCGGATAAACCGGTGGTAACAGTGCCCAAGCCGGAAGTATAGCGGTAATCAGGAATATTCTGGTTGTTTGTCAAACCATAACCTACTCTTAGCTTCAACTCATTCATGTCTTTAACATTCTTGAGGAAGTTCTCATTATGAATTTTCCAGGCTATAGCTCCGGAATAGGTAGTTACCCATCTATTTCCTGCAGCAAACTTTGAGGATCCGTCTGCCCGCACATTACCGGTCAAGAGATATTTATCATCTATGCCAAGATTTACCCTGCCAAAATATGACTCTTGGGAATTATGGTTTTTCACTCCGGAATTCATAGCCGTGAGTGGGTCACCGGCACTGATGGTCTGCACATTATTTGAAGGAAAGTTGGTACGGCTTGCGAATACGTTCTCTGATTTGCTCAGCTGCGCCTCGTGGCCTGTCATCACGTTCAAATTGTATCTATCACCCAACATTCGGGAGTAGGTGATGTAATTCCGTACAGTGGAATAGAAGTTTTGCGAGAATCTGTAAGTAGCTTCGTTGATCGTTCTTACCACAAGCCCCATTTCGTAAGTAGGGAAAAACTGATCCTGTGTGGCCATAGAAAAACTGCCTGTCACCTCACTCCTATACACCAAATCTTTCAATAAATTAACCTCGGCATATAAGTTGCCAAATAATTGGTTTCTCCTAACATTATCCTTATTGATAAGCGCAATTGCATAAGGGTTTACAGTATTATTGACCCAACCATTGGGGTTAAAAGCACCACCCCAGCTTCCATCCGGATTTGATACAGCTATATCCGGAGTCTGACTAAGAGCCGTTCTTACGACGCTCGAACCGGTAGAAGTGACATTTTCATTGATATTTGCCAACTGAAGACTTGTCCCGATTTTCAGCCAGTCTGTTGCCTTATTGTCTAGATTAAGTCTCAGGGATGCTCTTGTAAAATCAGACCCCAGGGCTATACCTTCCTGATTGAAGTAAGACGCTGAAAGTAGATATTGCGTCCTTTTATCACCTCCGCTCAACGTAAGGGCATGATTGGTCATGGGGGCGTTTCTAAATAACTCACCCTGCCAATCTGTTCCTTTACCCAAGTATTCGGGGTTTACAAACTCAGGTCTTTCATCGAATCCCCATCCTAATCCCGTGTTCCGCTCATTAATAAAAGAGGCATATTCCCGCAAATTCATAAGCGGAAGCCGACGGGGAAGTTGCTGAAAACCGGTACTGAACTCGTAATTGATACTGGGAGCTGCATCACTACCTCTTTTGGTTGTGATAACAATAGCCCCGTTGGTAGCTTGAGAACCATATATGGCCGTAGCGGAGGCATCTTTTAACACGTCGATGGACTCAATCTCATTCGGGTTGATTCCGGCCAAAGGATTGGTACCGGAACCCAAGGTCGCCATCCCCCCCATAATAATCCCATCAATCACATATAAAGGAGCTGAATTATTGAAAGTCACCCCCCTTACCTGCACATTGACCGCTCCACCGGGCTGTCCTGATGCCTGCTGTACAACAACTCCGGGAACCTTCCCCTGCAGCGCCTGATCTATAGTGACAGGACTGGTTCTGCGAATATCGTCACCGGAAACCGAAGAGATAGATCCTGTGACATCCTGTCTCCTTGTAGTCCCATATCCAATCACTACCACCTCATCCAACGAATTAAAATCCGACTTCAGAACCGCGTTGATGACACTTTGGCTTCCCACACGGACTTCTTCATTAGTAAATCCGATAAAACTAAAAACCAAAACTGCTTCAGAAGAAGGAACTTCGAGGGAATAGCTCCCGTCCAAATCGGTAACGGTACCATGGGTCGTTCCTTTCACAACAACATTCACTCCCGGAAGGACCTCCTTGTCCTGCTCCGATTTCACTACACCTGATACTTGGATGGTCTGTCCAAAAATGGTCGTTGACCAAAAGCACATTAGGATAAAACTAAGGCCATACCTTAACCTTGTACCAGGCCACTTAAAGCTTGTACACGTTTTTAACTTCATAAATAGATTATTTTAGGTTATTGTTAATTCGACCATTTTATCGGTCGATTGACAGCGAAATGTAGGAATCCTAATTTCAGAGGAGGGTTCGCCATGTTTTCAATAAGGTGCTTTGATGTTTTATCTTGCCTTATCCAGTATAAATAGTTGGCTCATCACAAAAAATCATTCATAAAATTGGCTCATACACCTATGAGACAGAATTTCTCCAAAAGGGCTCGCATGAAAATGAGCCGGGGGCTAAGACTCCCCGGCCTCCGGCAGGTAAGTCTGTCAAATAATTAGTTCTAATCCGGACACTCAATCCTTTAAGCCCCCACGCTTAAAAAATATCCCCTAGAAAACACGGTCGAGACAAAGTGCAGCAGCTTAGCTGAGTGGTTTTATTTTAGGACCAGATTACTTTATACTACGCACATAATCTGAGGGCAGAATACCGAATTCGTTTTTGAAATTTATAGTGAACCTTTTGGGGGAGTTGAAGCCAACACTATAGGCAACTTCCGCAATTTGCATCTGGTTTTGCTCCAGCAATTGTCTGCCTCGCTTTAGGCGAATGGTACGGATAAACTCTGCCGGCCCTTTTCCTGTGATGTTCATCAATTTCTTGTATAAATGACTTCTACTCAACCCTACCTCGCTTCCAAGATCCTCCACAGAAAACTCCGGCTCACTGATATGCTCCTCCACTACTTTAATGGCTTTTTCGATCAGTTTTTGATCCAGAGAAGTGATGGTTATCTCGCTGGGAGAAACATCCATTTTCTGACTAAATGTAATATGGCTCAATTCTGTCCATTCCAAAAATTTACGAATCCGTAATTTCAATAGGTTAAAATTGAAAGGTTTGGTGAGATAATCATCTGCTCCCATTTCCAATCCCTCAATCTGGTATTCTTCAGCTGTCCGGGCGGTTAACAGAATAACCGGGATATGAGACCAATGTATATTTGTTTTTATTTGATGGCAAAGTTCTATTCCTGACATCACAGGCATCATGACATCACTCACTACCACGCGAACATCATTTACTTCAAGTTGTTCTATTGCCTGTTTCCCGTTATTAGCCAGTATAACGGTAAACTCATCCGACAGACTACCTGCCATAAACTCACAGAGGTCTAAATTGTCATCAACAAAAAGCAATACAGGTTTAGAAGGAAAAACCTGTTCATCTATATCCTCAGCAAATCCATCGCTTGATTCATCTTCAGGTTCCAGCCCTTCTACCTCTCCCGTTTCGATTATCGGCAGTCTGAAAGTGAATATAGAACCCCTAGGCTCATTATCTTTCACTTCAATGATACCCCCATGCATATGCACGTATTCACTAACGATATGAAGGCCGATTCCACTGCCTAAATTATCATGTGCCTGGGAGGCCTGATAAAACCGTTCAAATATATACGCCTTGTCCTTATCTGCAACTCCTTGTCCTGAGTCTGAAACATTTACAAACACAAAATCGTCCTGCCCGCAAACATGCACTTCAACTGCTTCTCCACTTTGGGTGAACTTAAAGGCGTTGGAAAGTAGGTTGAGCATAATCTTCTGAACCTTTGCCGGATCAAACTCCATCAGAAGGCATTCCGTTTCACAAGTGAATACAAAGCTCATCTGTCGGTCAATGGCATAATTATAAAAGGGTAAACATATATTCCTTATAAAGCCAATAAAATCCCCCTGTCTCAAATTCAAGGATTCAGCCTTTGCATCCAACTTACGGAAGTCCAACAAAGAATTTATCAACCTCAATAATTGTCCTGCATTCTTGTTGATTATATTCAGTTTTTGACGGAACCCATCTTCCAGATCCCCTTCAAGAATTGCCTGCAAGGGTGTGGTGATGAGTGTCAGGGGAGTCCTCAAATCATGACTGACATTGGTAAAAAACTTCAGTTTCATTTCATTGAGATTAACCTCCTGTTCTCGTTCCAGGTGAATCTTTTGCTGCTCAAGTCTGGTACGCTGATGATTCCGCGTACGGTATATTACATAGGAGATGAGACTGATAGCGAAGACTATATATAAAGCAATTGCCCAACTTGACAAATAGAAAGGAGGAGTGACTGTAATACTCAAAACCGTCGGCACGTCATTCCAAACTCCGTCACTATTACTGGCTTTGACATAAAGCTTATAACTGCCCGGTGCCAATGAAGAAAACATGACCTTGTTTTCCTGTATAGTAATCCATTCCTGACTGAACCCCTCCAGTCTATAGGAGTATCTTACCTTATCCGCATACAGCAAATCACCTGTAGTAAACTGCAATGCAATCATCCTATCATTATGCCGAAAAGTCAGGGAGTCCGTTTGCTCCATAGGACGCATCAGCAATTTATGACCATTGTACAGAGAATCCACTTTAACACTGCTATTCCCTACACTCAAGCCTGTAAAACTCACTTTGGCCAGAGGTTGTTTTTTTTCTACGATTTTGTTTGGATTGACAATGGTAAAGCCCTCTGTTCCACCAACAAGAATGTCACGGTTGCGGAGTTTATATATAGAGCGATTGTTAAAATAGTTATTATTGAACCCATCTTTGGTAGAAAAATTTCTGCTACTAATCCTAAGATAATCCTGGCTGTCACGCTCTGTGGAAAGAACTGAGAGACCATTGCTTGTAGTTACCCATATGTTATGATTATCATCTTCAATGATACCTCGAACGTTATTATCCGCAAGACCACTATTCTCATCTATGAAATAAAGCGTATCTTTTTTTACATCCCAAAGGGTAACTCCTCTTGGATGTCCCAGCAAAATATTACCATTTTCAGCTTTGTATACATTGGATATTATCATTTGGTTGAAATTCTGGGTTCCCTGCGAATTCCCCACAAGAATAGAGCAGCTACCGGATATAATATCCACTACATAGAGCCCATAGACGGTCCCAACGTATAGCTTATCCCCACCGTCATAATACATATCAAGTGGATGCTTCATCCACTCACAGACAGTTTCAAGAGAATCCAATCCTACTATGTCCTTACGGATATATTGTATCCCCCCTTCCAAAGTACCAATCCATACATTCCCGTACCGATCTTCCGCCAAGTCCCAAATGTTATTTGAAGCCAATCCACTATTTCTGGTTGTGTACTGGCTAAACCTTCCATTTTCGTAACAAATAAGCCCTTCCAAATACGTTCCGATCCATACTCTGCCTTTGCTGTCTTCCAATAAAGAAACAATGGCTGTACTGTTACCTACTGGCAGCTTCCTGATTTTTCCATCAACGGTATTCTCTTTTAACAATAATCCGTTCCCATCAGTCCCTAACCAAATATTTCCATTCCTATCTTCGAGAATTGCACTGACATCCCTACATTCGGGATGGTCAGCACTTATGATACTGTTAAAACTGTCATGATAATAGGATATGCCTTTTTTATTATGTGCAATCCACATAATGCCACTGTCATCTCTGTAAATGTGCACCACATTATTGGATGAAATTGATGTTTTATTCCCATAATCCTCCAGTAGATTGGTAAGGTTCCCGCCCGCTCTATCGTATATAAATAATCCGTTATGATCGGTTCCTATCCATACATGGCCACTCTCATCATCCAGAATATCCAATACCCTGTTGCTAGTCCCTTTGCCATTTGAACTCATCAATAACTTCTCCCAACCTGCTTTCGGGTTCTTCCGGTAATATATCAGACCGGATTTGCCGGAAAAGAGCCATAACCCACTACGACTATCCGCATATACTTTGTTGTACTGTTCGGGCTGCTCTATATCATCTAATCTGTGTAGTTGCTGATTACCCGAATGCTTATGCATTTGCCACAGCATTCCCGGCCTTAAAACTCCATATAAATATTCTCCATCGTCACTTAAGCGTACAGAAGCCATTTCCTCTAACTGCACATTCAAATTGATAACACTCACGGTTTCTGTACGTGTGTTGTAATGATGCATCTTCTGCTTATCCAGCACCCATATGTCCTTTTTTTTATCTACATATACATGAAAATCCCCGTCGACGAGTATTCCCAATTCCCGCAAAAATTCAGGCACGTCAGTAATAAAATTATCCTTGCTACGGTTGTACACCAGATAAGAAAAACTACTGATCCAGATATTCCCCAACCCATCTTCCTGCAATCCCATTACATTATTCAATAGGCGGTTATTGGATGCCCCCAGTTCAGCACTGTAGCTTTTAAACCCATAGCCATCGTAACGGTTTAGTCCATACTCCATTCCAATCCATAAAAAACCGTAGCTATCCTTTAAAACAGCGCTGACATTACTGTTGGAAAGTCCTTCTTTAGTCGTGAGGTGTTGAAATTGATAATGCCGCTGCCCTACCGCCCTTATGGAGAAAAAATGAACCAGTATTAAAACACTTAAAACAGGAACTAACCACTTCATACTTAACTGCTATAGGATAATTGGAAAATACAAGATGAATCGAGCCTGCCTACTGTCAGGTGGGCATGATGCAAGCTACACTCAGAGGGATGATTATCAACCATAGATTTGCCTAAAGTACGGCAGCCACGTGGAGCCTCTTAAAAACAAATTATAAACACATAGAAAATAATCGATGATTATCAGGCATCAAGCTAGTTTACAGACATTTCAAACAGCTCAATCAGCCTTTGTCATATACTTCTTTATGCCAATTATACCAATTTCTCTGTATGTGAACCAAAAGAGGTGACTATTTACAGCATTGCTTTCTGCTACTCCCCCTGAATATTGGACTGAAAAGGCTCTGGGCTTCATACTATCCGATAAATTTCGGCTAAATATCCCAATAACATGCTTTAGGGGAGGTGTGTTATGTGTTCAATAAGGTATAAATATGTATCCTTATCAACGAAATGGGTACTTTTTTTCAGTTTAGAAAGGATTTGGATCCAAAAAAGGCTAGAGCATCAAGAAATTGAAGCTCTAGCCTAAATAACAGGCTGACGAAGAACTAAAAAAACTGACATCGTAAACAATAAGACTAAGTCAAACCCATGGTGCTATGATTGCTGTTCTTCCATGGTGCTGTATGAAAAAAGCTAATCCTATCTGTTGCTTTGGGGCTATTCTGCATCCGGACAAAGAACATATTCCGTATTCGGAACATCAATACCTCCATCTTTTCTACCAACTACTCCAACCCCGATATTCAGTTACTGCGTAATCACATCTATTTCAGCGTATCCGACCGTATTGTTGTCATTGGTATTTTTCAACGCTTCCAATTTGATGTACCGTGCTTTCACTGCCTTAAATGACCTGACTTGTTTTAACGGGTTATTCTTGATATTAGAAAATTCACCCTGATCCGCCAGTTGCCACTGGCTTCCATTCTGAGATACATAAAACCGGAAATCCGTGATGATACCGTCACCCCACCAGTTTTGATCAGGCAAATAACTGAACCCTACCAGATTCTCCTCCTTCCCTAAATCGATCACAATACTTTTGGGCAGACTTGTATTTTTGTCCTGATACCAGGATGACCCCATATTTCCGTCGATAACCCTATTTACCTCTGCATCTTCGATTCCTACTACTTTCCAGTTACTTCTGGAAATATCGAATTTCTCCTCAGTTTCCGGACTGCTTTTTTGCGTTTTGGAGTTATAGGCCATAGCCTTTACTACCACTTTGCCATCATCGGTACTGACGGGGCTTGTGTACAGGGATGATGCCGGGGTGGGATTGGTACCATCCAGAGTGTAATAGATTTCGGACTCGGGATCTCCGGGGGTGATGATTACCTCACCGGATTGGTTTCTGTTGATGATAGGAGCAGTCAGAATTTGTGACGCATTGTACACACCTAGGGTAGATATCAAGGGACTGCTCTTGGATGCTGTAATATTCAGTCTTATTTTGGTGGCTTCTACAGTAGGAAAACGTAAAATCCTCTTGTATCCAATAGTCGTCTCTGAAGCCAGCTCTTTCCAATTTCCGTCGACGAGTGCTTCAAGTGTAAAGGTCTTCACCCGCTGGCCCAACCTGATATATTCCTGCACCAAAAACCTGTTAAAGCTTGTGGGCTTTTCAAAAGTGACAGTCAACGAGCCGGTAGAAACCCCGTCATCCGTAGTCCAGTAAGAAGTTGTATTGCCGTCGATGGCTTTGTCAGCAGAATAAGCAGAACTGTTTCCACGTACGTTGCTTGCCTCTGTCTTTGCATTTTCCGCCAAATTATTGGTAAATGCTTCCTTTACCGCATCCGCAAATTCCAATACCGCTTTCTCGTCTTTTTCATGGATCAATCCATTGGGCATTATCGGGAAATTCAACAGCAACGTACCGTTACGGCCGATGGAATGATAATACGTATCCATGAGCTCAGGCAAGGTTTTTACTTTACTGTCTTCTTTGGGGTGATAAAACCATTCCGGACGTATGGAGGTATTTACCTCTGCCGGAACCCAAGAATCCCCATCTTCCACTCCATGACGTAACATGTCCTCAGGCACATCCCCTGTGGCATTTAATAAACTCCAATTAGTCTCCCCTACATATCCCGCTTCGGTGCCTACCCAGCGCAAGTCCGCTCTATCACCACCATCATTCCAGATCACTATATTAGGCTGTAGCTTACGTACCAGCGCATAGGTGTTTTGCCAGTCGTAATAGGTATTTCTGTCAATCTTGCGGGTCTCGTTCGCTCCTCCATAATACCCCGATCCACCATGTGCTCCGTCAAACCATACCTCGAAAATCTCACCATAGTTGGTCAGCAGTTCCGTAAGCTGGTTTCTAAAATAGGTGATGTATTCCGGGCTGCCGTATTCCGCATAATTTCTATCCCAAGGAGAAAGATAAATACCGAGTTTAAGTCCATACTCCTTGCAGGCTTCTGCCATTTCACGTACTAAATCACCTTTGCCGTTCTTATAGGGAGAGTTTTTGACGGAATAATCTGTGTATTCCGATGGCCATAGACAAAATCCACTATGGTGCTTGGCCGTAAGGATAATCCCCTTCATCCCGGCTTCCTTGGCAATCCTCGCCCACTGCCTTACATCCAGCTTCTCCGGGTTGAATATCGCAGGATCCTCATCTCCAAATCCCCAGGACATATCCGTGTATGTATTGACTGAGAAATGGACGAATGCATAATATTCCATCTCCTGCCATCTCATCTGATTTTCGGAGGGAAGGGGGCCTACCGGCTCGGGGACGTTCACCTCTTTACAGGAGCTCAATACAAGAAGGAATAGAAACAGATAGAAACTGGATTTGACAAAACTCATCTTATGGTGTTTTAAAAACTTTTAGTTCAATAAATAATTCTAGTTAACTTCCATCACCCGCTAAAACTTCTTCTCCATCAGTTGAGGAAATAGTTAGTACAAAGCTCAATTCTCCGCCGGTAGCAATTCCAGCAGCGTTGGCAGGAATCTTAAACTTACTCCGGAAAGATTGGAACGGCAGCAAGTCAGGGAGTTTAATCATTTTGCTAAGCAGGGTTTCTCAGTTTTTGATCAGCTCCAGGGCCAACTTGACGTTTTTGGATTTAACCTGTCCGAAATTCTCCACCCTGACGATGATGTCGTCCGAAGATAAAAAGAATTCCGGTTTTCTGGCGGATAGAATAGCAGTAGTGTACACTACCCCCGGCAATCTCATGCCCGAGTATCCGTGGATAAGAAAAGTAGGGCTGTGTACCTTCATATGCATGTAAATCTGTGCTACATATTCCTTCAGACCTTTCGATCATGGGCTATGCCGACGAACCTATTTCCACCTACTTAGAGCATGCTGAAAAACGTCTGTAATAGATCAAAAGCTATCATTTTGAATGATTAACCCGTTTTTGATGCGAACGGTTTTTCAGCAGGTGCAAGCTTATTGACCACAATAGGTCTTTATACATGTATCAGAAAATCCCAAAATCTGGATTTTCAACCCGGATTTTGAATTAGGTTTCGTTAAGAGACCATTAATTGCAATAAAATCAGGCTGTTTGAAGACTGAGTCCGCCGCGGCGGATATGGTGAAGTCGAAAACTGCAACGCAGTGACTGATTTTGAAGAAATTATTGGTCGCAATAACTTGTGCGCCGTGGCGTAGAAATGCTAATTCATAATACGGTTTTAAGCTAGCCTCAGCCATACCATCTTCTACGTTGGCCTTGTTCGAGGTATAAGCATACATCTTCACTCGGCCGCCTTGAAGCTGGCATAACTGAGACTTTTTCAGCAAGCCCTACTTAACTCCCCAGCTTTCCAGCGTTAATCAACAACCTTTTGAAATGGGGGTTTTGGCCGCCAAATTCCTATTGAATCAAGTAAATAACACCAGCCTTTCTATTGAAACCAAAAGTCTGAAAACAAAGCTAATCCCTAGTGGATCAACAAAATAGCACCAATTCTAGCTTATCATGTAATCCAAATCAAGTTTTACCCTGATAGCTTTCAGCCCGGAGACCCCTTGCAGGTCTTCGACATCAATTTTCTCTATTTGCTCCAGCAGCAGACCTTTATGCTGAAGGTATTTGGCATATTTAATATAATCAATCCCATCGCTTTCCCGGCTGTACACTATTGTGATTTTACATGGCTCCGTAATACGCTTATCTGTTCCTTTAATCAAGGCTTTATCAAGTCTTTTCTTTACGATTTCATATCGTGCATTGTAAGATCCGTCTACATCAAAATGTTTTTCATCCATCCTAAACCGAATTGAAATGGGGGGATTAAAGACGAGAATAAGTGAGGCCACTTCCAGTTGGCAAGGCAGGCTCGCACAGAGCTTATAATGGAAGTGCTCCATTTCACACATGGTTTCAAACTGAAATAGCCGTAAGTTATCCAGATAAAATTTTTCGAATTTCCTGTTTGGCTCAATCGATGCGCCTATGTAGAGATTATGCTCCACACCGTCTGTCTTAAAGCGCTCGTAATAATGCGGAAAGGCCTGCTGGGCAATTTGGTTCTTTTCATCGAGCAATGCCGTCAGCGCTCCGTTAATAGTCATAATACTATCGTCTAGTTCCTTTCTTGCCTGAAAAAACAAGCCTGTTTTTGGATCAGTCAATTTCAAATAGTCCAGAACCAGTCCATAACAGTGATGATCTGTACTGACAGTTTTTAAAATAGGATGAACTTCATTCTCAATATACCGCTGGATTAGTTGCTCCAATTCATTTTGAAATGATTTACCCAGCGCTTCTTCATATCTTTCAAGCATAAATCTGATCTGGGCGAAAAAAGGAACAGGGCTAGAATCCTCCAGTATCAACAGCAAAGCTATGATCTGCCCGATTTGTCGCTTAAGGTCGCTGACTATTGCCTGATTTTTTCTTTCGGAAGACCCCTTGATATCCGTCTGTCCATAAAGGGCGTACACATCCTTAAAAACGATATCTTCAAAAACAACCGTCTCTCTATTCGCCTTAAGCGGACTAAATGGGTCTATCTTTTTTTTTACTTCTTCCCTGAACTTCCAGTAAACACTCTTGTGAATAGAAGTATATTCTCTTTGTATCACTGCTTCAATTTCATTTTCCATTTCCATCAAAACCCTGTTTATACTGTCGGTTAAAATTGGAAGGATCAACATTAGCTTTTCTTCAGTTATAGCATTTATAGCATATTTTCTTGAAGAGAAAAAGAAAGCTATACCTATAACCATATCATCCTTTATGGCAGGGGAAAACATACAGCTCAGAATGCCTCTATTTGCGAAATATCTACCTATTTCTCCATCTGCTCCGGTATCATAATTCCCCATATTGGAAATAACAAAGGCTTTTTTGGATACAGCTACATCCTCCAATACTTCAATAAAATAAGGATTACTCTCTAAATCCTGATCAATAACGTCTTTCGGATAGTCGAATTGATGAATCATCCTAAAAGAGCTTTTTTCTTTATCATACAGATAAAAACCTCCATTCAAGTCAACGATATTAAATATTGATCTAAACAAGGGCAGCATTTGTCGCTGTACATCCAGGTCCCGGTCGATAGGGCGGACCAGTATGGACTTGAGTGTCGAAATAGCTGTTTCGGTAGTGACATCAGTCAAATTTACAGGCATAAAGCCTCGAATGCTCCAACTGCCCGTCGGAAACATTTCTTTCCATAGCGCTATATTGTCCCTGCTATTCAACAAATTCTCGACATCTGCCGTCGTCAATGACTTGCTGTAAACCGTATTTTTTATTTCCAAAAAATCCAAATTATAGGAGGCCTTGTAATGACGCATAATCCCTTCTTGGTCAGGAATATTCATAATAAGCGGAAACTCAATATCAACTGCTATAGCGTAGACCTCTTTGAGTATAACACAGCAGCTTAGAATATAAAATTTGTCAGGAGATATATTGCTAATCACAGGTTCGTATCCTATACCCGCAGCATCGAGGATTCTGGCAAAACCTTCACTGCGATGAAAGAAGAATGTGGTAAAAGGAGTAGAAACGGCTTTTAGTTCATGGTATGTGAGCGACTTCGGAAACAACTCCTCCAGCAAGTCCGCTAGAATTGGATTTTCAAAAATCAGGGTGTCCGGGGCTGTTAGGCTTTCAGTTTCACACAGTTTATAGAAGCCCTTAAGTAATTTTCTGGCATGTCCACTCTTGTAGCTTGTGGTGTCCATGGCTATGCCTTCCCAGATTTCTATGATTTTGTGAAAGGAAAGTTCAGTAATAAAAGGACTCTCGTTAAAAATCTTCTTCATGCTTCTGAATTTTCGCTTGCTGTAGTTAATACTTAGAAAACTGTCTGAGATAAGAACAGTATCATCTTTTATGCTTTAAGAAAAAAATAACATTCTTTTTTCAACAGTTTCTTTATTGATAAAACACTGACTTATACCCCACTGAATAAGCTATAGTCTCTAGAGAAATCCCCGTAAAAGTCGGCCTTACTCTGTTGTGGATAGTAAGGCCGACTACTGTTTCAAGAATTATCAGTATTGATCGTAGCCAGTATTTGCCAAAGAGCCGGTAGCTCTCTTGTAGCTTGCCAGATTAATCATGTACTCCGATTTGGCATCCACCAAGGACAAAACAGCCTGTTCCCAGATCACCTGAGCCTCAAGCATATCATTTCCCGTGATTGTACCTACGCTAAACCTGTCATTGGCCAAGCGGAGGTTTTCATCGGATTGCTTTAAGGATATTTCTGACAGTTTGATTTTTTTAAACGATTGATTCAATCTCATTTGGGCATTTACCATCTCTAGGTTGAAAAGCTCCCTATTGTCTTCAAGCTCTGCTTTTGCCGCATCAATCTTATAATACTGTTCCCGTACCTTGCTTTTATTTTTGCCCCAATTGAATATTGGAATAGAAACATTGACCATTCCGTAGTAGGTATAGAGCTGGTTTTTTCCTGTAGAGAAATTGGCACCATCGCCAAATGCAGTAAGTCCGCTTAGAGAAGCCCCTATTTGCGGGAGTTGATCTGCTTTCACTATTTTGGCCTGCAGTTCATCGATCTCAAGGCTTTTCTCCAGGATAGCCAATTCCGGGCGGCTTTCTATTGATCCCGATTCCACGATTGGCATATACTCATAATCCAGTGCTTCCAATACCCTATATTCGATATTTCCGGGTTGACCGATTAGTTGTGCGAGTGTCAGCTTATGAAGTATGAGTGCATCGCTGGCCTGTATAATGGACAGTTCCGCATTATTAAGATTCACTTCTGCACGGAGCAAGTCATTCTTATAGGTGAGACCGGCATCCACAGAATTCTGGAACTCCTGTCTTAATTCCTTAAGCATATCCCTGTATTTATTCGCCACAGCGATTCTCTCTGTAGCCTGTACAAGCTGCCAATAACTTGTTTCTACGGAAAGTAAAACCTCAGCTTCTGTCATTGTTTTCTGGCTTTCATACAGCTCCACCGCCTTAGCGGCACTTTGCTTCCCGTAATTGACCTTGCCCCCTGCATAAATGTTTTGCTTGATATCGAGTCCCCCGCTGAGCATTTCAGAAGGCAGCAAGGTACTTAACGGATCTCCCAAATGCACACCCGTAATTGATCCCTCCACAGAAGGCAATGCAGAAGCTTTAGTAGAAGCTAAGCCCTCATTGGCAGCATCAATACTATGTATTGCGGATTTTATTTTTTTATTATTGGCTAAAGCGAGGTTGCGACATTCTTCCAAGGTGAATGTCTTATCCTGCGCAATAGCGGTATTGCCATTAGCAAATGCGAGCAATACCAATATGCCATATATGATTCTCATTTTATTTCTTGTTTATTAGTGGATAGTGGTAAGCATACCATCTTGGTCAACCTCCTGAAGCTCATTATCAATAATTGGTTCAGGCTTAATGAACTTGTAGTACATCACAGGTATCACAAATAGCGTCAGTACCATAGATACAATCAGACCGAAGGCCAGCACACTGCCCAACGGAGACCAAAGGGGGGACTTGCTGATGATCATCGGAATAAGCCCTACGGCACCTGCTGCAGAAGTCAAGAATATGGGTCTCATCCGTCTTTTGGCAGCTGTAAGCGCAGCATCCCGTATACTGTAGCCATGATCCTTAATCAGCTCATCGGTAAAATCGACCAGGATGATCCCATTCCTCACGACAATTCCTATTAAGGCTATAATGCCCATAAATGCCGTCATGCCTATTGGATTTCCTGTAATCCAAAGCCCCAAAAATGCACCTAAAAGGCTAAGCAGGAATGTGGAAAGAACGATGAGTGCCTTTACCAGGGTTTTGAACTGGAATAACAGCGTCAGGAAAATCAGTAAGATACTCACAGCAAGTGCTGTGGCCATTCCAGGCATATTATCGGCACTGGATTCCGCATCCCCACCGTATGTGATAGAAATACCGGCTGGCAAGTCAATGGCCTTTATCTGCGGAGCAATATTCTTCAGAATTGTTGCCGCTTTAATTCCGGACTGAGCCTCCGACAGCACTGACAGTGTACGCAATCCATTTCTACGCGCTATCACTCCTGTGTGCCAAGTGGGAACCACTTCCGCAACTTCCTTGATGGGGATCGAAGCACCGTATGAGCTAGGGACATGTAGGTTCTCTATATTACTCAGGTCATTTCTGTTGCTGTCTTCCAATCTTATATAGATATCAATGGGATTATCCCCTTCCCATACTTTGGAAACAGAATAGCCCTTTAAGCCGGCTCCCAGAGTTTGCGTAATAACTTCATTGGTGACGCCCAGTCTGGAAGCTGCACTTTCTTTGATTTTTAAGCTTACTCCCATGTAATCCTGCTCATAATCGCTGCGCACCCAGTTTGTACCCTGGGCATTCTCCAATATTTCAATGATTTGGTCTGCCACAAGCTTCTGATCTTTCATATCATTGCCTATGACACGTATCGCTATAGGAGCACCCTCCTGTAAACTCAGCTGCTTAAAGCGTACATATCCATCCTTCAAAAATCCCTCAAACTGAGGCCGGTATTCTTTGACCAGCTCATCAGTAGCCTTGTTGCTCTCTGTTGTTATTAAAAGCTGTGCAAAATTCCGTCGCGGGTTTTCAGGGGAGTATGATGTCTGAAACCGGGGCGAACTGGTTCCTATAAAGCTGGCAATCTCTACAATCCTGCTGTCCTCTCTTAAAATCTCCTCTACCCGCATCGTAGCTCTCTCTGTCTCGGCCAGCGAGGTGCCGTTTGGAAGCCAAAGTTCCACACTAAATTGATCTCTCTCACTCACGGGGAAAAATTCCTGTTGTACATTCCCCGCTATTACAAAAGCCAAGACTATAGCCAAAACACCTCCGGCCAAAGTGGCTTTTGGCTTGGTGAAGCAGTAGGTTACGGCTCTGTCAAAGATCTCCTGCATATGGTCAAGCAAGGATTTCTTCTGGGCCTTATTGCTATCTTTCCCGTGATGCAACCCCTTTTTGATAAAAACATAACACATGTATGGGGTTAGGAACAGCGCTATAAGCAGTGAGGCAGTCAGCGCCACAGCTATAGTCACCGGCAGGGAAGCCATGAAATCCTTGGCAATTCCATCCATAAATAATGCAAGCGGCAAAAATGCAAATATGATGGCCAGTGTAGCTGTGAATATGGAAAGTGCCAGCTGCTTTGCAGACTTGTGCGCAGCCTGCCATGGGCTGATCCCCTCATCAAGCTTGTCTATATAGTTATCCACCACTACGACGGCATCATCCACCAGCATCCCAAGCACAATAATAAGCCCCGCAAGAGACACCTGATGAAGCTCGATACCTATCATATTCATCACACCAAAGGTGACCATGACCGCTATAGGTGCCGCAAGAGAGGAAACAGCCGCCATTCTAAACGGAAGTAATAGCATCACAACTATCACGACACCCGATATCGCCAATCCAAACTCGAGCATAAAGTAACTGACACTTTGCTCAACGACTTTAGGCTGACTGAAAATGGTCTCAATTTTTATATCGTCAGGAAAATCTTTCTTAAGTTCAGCTAATTTGCTATCAATATTTTCTCCAAAGGCCACTATGTTATTCCCCGGTTGCATGGCTATAGATAATAGCATGGCTCTTTCGCTTCCCAACCTGATATAGGAAGTTTCCTCTTCATATCTGCGTTCTACTTTGGCCACGTCCTTCAGCCTTACCGCTACTCCTTCAGGAGTAGTGTATACGATCTGCTCTGCTATCTCCTTCTCCGAAGCATATTGACTATTCGTGAAAACAGGAATTGTATTTTCCTTTAGGGTTACTTCCCCCGAATAGCCCGTCACATTGTGACTCTGCAACACATTGGCAATTGTGGAAACACCGAAACCGTACTGCTGCATCTTTTGGTCATCAATGCTTACATAGATCTGCTCCATTTGCTCCCCGGAGCGGTTTATTTTAGATACTTCAGGAATCGTTTTTAAATAATCCTCTACTTTATCCAAATACCTGTCGAGCTCCTGATAGTTACGGGTAGCAGAAGAGATGGCGATTATCTGTGCAGAAACATCACTAAAGTTGCTATTTATGATCGGCCCCTGCACACCGGAGGGCAAATTTGGCTTCAATACCGAATTGATGCCATGCTGCAGTGTAGACCAAAACATTTTTCGGTTTTTTACCGTCGTATAAAGTTCTACTGTTACAAAGACCTGCCCGTCCTTGGTCTGCGAACGCGTTTTCCTCTTGTCAACTTCTTCAAAGGAGAAAAGATACTGCTCCAGTTTTTCGGTCACCTGTTTTTCGGTTTGTACCTCGTCTGCTCCGGGATAAAAAGCATATACCATAGCTACAGGCATATCAATTTTTGGATCTTCTGCCCGGGGCATGGTCATCAGGGAGTATATTCCGAAAATTACCAGCAATGCGGTGATTACGACAGTAATCTCCTTATACTTCATTGCCGCCTCTATAAAATTTATTTTTCGAGTTTTCATTTCTGATAGTCTTCTTCTCTGATTAATAGGTTACTGTGGTACCATCCTTAAGCCGGGAAAGCCCTGAAGTGATCACCTTGTCCCCATTATGCAAACCTTCGTCGATGATTAGCTCCTGCATACCGGTAATTTCCCCGACAACTATACGTTTTCGAATAGCTTTATTTGACTCGTTTACTACATATACATAGGTGAAATTATCCGTATCCCGGACAACGGAAGTGGCTGGGACGACAATGGCCCTTTCGGTTCTTTTTGGATGGATCTTTACTTCAGCGAGCATTCCCGGAAGCAGTCGCTGATCCTTATTGTCCAATTTCACCTTCACCTTATAGGTTTTGGAGTTAGTATCTGCCTGAGGATTGATAATGGTGACTTTTCCCTGTCTTGTCTCACTAAGCGTAGGTATATAAATAGACACATCCATACCCTGAAGTAAGTCTCCCACCTCTATTTCCGGAACATAGACCGTAGCGTAGACCTGATCTGTTTTGATAATGGTAAAGGAGACTATTCCCGGGCCGGCAGTGCTTCCTCTTTCAATCTTTTTCTCGGTGATGATCCCTGACATCGGTGAGAACAGTTTACAGTCAGCAAGTTCCTTAGTACTTATTCTTTTGTTGGCCGCAGCCTGTTCCAGCCTTGCTTTAATGCTGTTAAACTCACTCACAGGAAGGCTTCCTTTTTTAAAAAGTTCGTATTGCCTTTCGAATAGGTCAAGCGTTTGGACATGGCTTGAATTGGCAATTAAATAAGAGTTGTTGTAAATGGTGGTATCCAATGAGGCCAGCAGTTGTCCCTGTGATATGTTCTGTCCTTCTTCCACCATTATCTTGCTTACTATCCCGGAAACAGCAAAGCCTATCTGAGCAGTGTTATCCGCTTCAATGGTAGCCGAATACCGTAACTTCAGCTCCCTCTCGGTTTCCGCTATTGTCTGAAATGAGACCTTGACGGCTTCCTGCTCCAGTTCTTTTGATTCTGCATTCTTACAACTATGCAGAGAGGTCATAATAATAAGTGCCATTAAAGAGATTTTTAGTGTTCTCATAGAAAGAAAATTAAGTTCCTGTGTTTTGTACTGTATTTCTACAGCAAAATTAGGTCGCCCATAGGGCTTCAAAAAGGCTCATAATTCTGTAAAATTGGTCTAATTGCCGTTTTTATTGAGTTATTAACACATAAATCAGTATTTTTTTGGTTGTTTTAGAAAATACCCTTGGCTAGCAATTGATGCATTTACCCCGCGCACAACAGCATAATTTTCCATTGGAGAAACTTCCAGTCCCTATCGGAAACCCCGAAAAATGTAAAAATTCGCTAAAGGTTATTACCACAAATCAATTCTGTCCGTGGATTTGGACATGTACATGTATGAAGCAAAAAATAGCGTTAAGCTTTTAACCATTGATCTAAAAAACAGGGGAATCAGTGGACTTAATCCAAGCCGTTATTTCGGAACTACAGAATTTCTATAGTGCTTTGGTGAAACGCCGCTGTTTCTTTTAAAAAATTTCCCAAAGAAAGATTGATCACTGAAATTGAGAATATTTGCGATTTCGCCGATGCTTAAAGAGGGATTTTCTAAAAGTAACATAGCTTCCTCAGTAACTATCCCTTCAATTATTTCCGAAGCCGGTTTTCCGGAAATCTGTTTAGTGATCTCTGTCAAGTACTTTGCGGATATATTTAGTTTAGAAGCATAATAGTTCAGAGACCTATGATCCTTAAAATTCTCTTTAACAAGACTTACAAAATTAAATACGATCTGTTCTTTCCTTGATAAAGGTTTATTCGGTGTAGTGGAAAATTTTTGTCGTATTGCTGAAACTTCAAATAACAGTGATGCAAAGGATAAGTAAAGTAATTCTTTGCCATATTGATGATGCTCCTGCTCGACATACAGCCTATAAAGCTCTGATATTCTACTATTTATACTCATATAATGAGAACTATCGAGACTGCTCAACGGTGATAGACCGGTAGAAAAAGTCTTAAGGAATTCCATGGCATACTTGCCATTTCCCGATTCCACTATAAAATCATTGGTAAATAAGACCATTGAATGCGAGCATTGGTCTACGTTGTTAACTTTCTTTATATCATATGGAGAACAAATTAAAAGATCATGGGATTTAACTTTATGATCAATCAAATTAATACTCAATTCCGCATTTCCCTTGCTAAAAAGGAGGATCTGAAAAAAATCGCTTCTAAAATGCCGGGAAAGAAGATCCAATTCCGGCATTGGAGCATTATGTCCCACCCACAAACCCCTATGGTAGATTCGCTCCAGAGTCTGAAGCTGACTGAATTCAAGTCGGTGCTCTACGTTTTTATTTCTACCCATTGTTTAACTTTTCAAACATAGGAAATAATTACAGAAAAATGCGGTGCGGAATTTCATCAGCTTTCAATGCAGCTTTTTCAAAAAAAATCGTGGCGACACGAACGGTGGCTGAATATTAATTCGAAACGGCAGTCAAGAGAAATACAATTATCGAAACCCCGTCAGCGTGATAATACACTCTTTTGTCCGGAAACGAGCGCAACTCCCCCTTCTACACATACACTACTATGGAAAATCATCCTTGTCAAAGGGGGCTAGGGGGATTTTATAGAATTGTTCCGAGGAGTAGCACTAATTCATGTAGGTCAATGGAAAATACAGCTTCAATTGCTCTATTGACCAGTATCGATAGTGTTGATATTTTTTCTCTCTTACTTTTTGAAGGCAAAAAGTAACCCGCCTTCGGACGGCCAGGCAAAAACCTTCGTCGCAGCAAAGCTTCCACGCGCAAGCCAGCCGTCTGGCCCGCTGCTGCGACCACCTCCCTGCATTCACACTAAACCAACGCGCTAAATACGATCCCTCTAGTGCAGGTGGTAGAATATGGCTGGTTAGGTAATATCTCACTGCATTTTGGGTCGCCACAAATTCGTGCCACCGTCCGTGTCATCACGGACGGCTACAACCGGAAATCCAACCGTTCGTGGCCACACGAACGCTGACGGAATATTAATTCGAAACGGCAGTCAAGAGACTGCAATGTATTGGGTTCAAGTCAGGAGACTTGAACCGGCAGAAATGTTACATTGTCAAACATCAATACAGATTGGTTTTCTCATCATCTTTTATCATGTCATCCAATTCTTGGTAAGTGATATCAAGTTTTCCGTGATCCACCAAGGCTGTAGCTAGGGTTGGAACAGAACGTTCTTGTGTGTCATCAATGTTCATCCACAGATTGGACCTTATAATACATTTGGCACAGTGCATAAACACCTCTTTTACCTTCACAATTATTGCAAATGATGGTTTTTTGCCCTGACAGGACAATAGGTCCAAAACCCTATCATCGGTTACTATTTCGGCTTCTCCGTTCACTCTTAAGGTTTCTTTAATTCCCGGAATCAAGAAAATCAACCCTATGTTTGGATTTTGAATAAGGTTGCTTAGTGTATCCGCTTTACGGTTTCCGGGTCTATCCGGGATAGCGAGTATTTTATCGCTCAATATTTTTACAAACCCTGCCGGATCACCTTTTGGAGACACATCAAAATTACCATTCAAGTCAGCTGTCGCTATGGTGATAAAAGGGGATTTTTCAATAAACCCTTTACAGTGTCCGTCAATATAATCTATCGTCTTCCGGGTCACTATCTCGCTGGGATATCCCATGATTTCACGGAGTTCCTCCTCGGTTGTAATCCTATTTTCAAATGTCCATTCCATAATTTTACCCGTCATTGCAATTCATTGCTCTCTTCAAATAAGTAACCACTCTAGTTAGTACAAAAAGCTTATAATTCAACCATCGCTTTGATCACCCCTGATTCAGGCCGGAGAAGTGACTCGAAACGCATCGGCAAATCCCCAAAAGGTACACGATGCGAAATCCAGTGATCGGTAGCAACTTTGCCTTCTTCCATTAAGGAAATAATTTCTCTGAAGTCTGCTCCCAATGCATTTCTACTGGCAAGAAGTGTAATTTCTTTTCTGTGGAACAAAGGGTCAAAGAATGTAAAATCGCCTTGGTAAAGGCCGATAAAAACAATTCTTCCGCCAAAAGCGACATAGTCCAATGTATTTTTCATGGAGTGCTCGCTCCCGGTAGCATCCATTACCACTGTGGGCAAATCCCCTTCAAAAAGCTCCCTCAGCTGTTCCTTCACCGTATCGGAGGTGGCATTTACCGCGCCTACAAGATCTAAATTCTGCAAACAGAACTGAAGTCGATCTTCATTGATATCCAAAGCTACTACTTTAGCCTGCCTGATCGTGGCAAACTGCATGGTAGCCAAACCAATGGGGCCGGCTCCTATAACCAAGACCTTGTCTTCCGGCTGGATAGATGCCCTGCTTACCGCATGGTATCCTATGCCCAAGGGTTCAATTAGAGCCAATTGATCGTAGGTAAGTTTGGTTGATGTATGTAGATATCTGGCCGGCACTTTGATGAATTCCCGCATGCCTCCATCCTGATGCACTCCGAATACTGAGATAAATTCTCCGCAGTTTGTCTTCCCCAATTTCACGGCCTGATCTTCTTCGAAATTAAAGTAGGGCTCCAGCGCGCATTTATCTCCTACCTTCACAGAGGACACCTGTCTACCGATTCCAACAACTTCCAGACCGAGCTCATGTCCCAATATTCTGGGATAGGAAAAAAATGGTTGTTTGCCCCGAAATGCATGCATATCAGTTCCGCAAATGCCAATTCTATGAACTTTCAGTAGCACTTCATCCTCCTGCAAATTCCAGTCTACCGTTGTTTCCTTTATCTCCCACTTACCGGGCTCATTTAATATCAGTGATTTCATCTGTTTCTGCTTGTGAATTGAGTTGTATTGTATAAATGATGCTTGTGGACAAAATGACTTTAGGGTCAGATCTGTTGCTTTTCTTCAAAATGCACTACTGAAATCCGCTACTTTCCAACCACTCCATTGATGACCCTAACCTGATCATGGACTAGCTTTCTATCCAAATGGACGTAACCACCATCTACAAAAACAAATTGACCCGTGGTATGGGATGAGCAGTCCGAGGCAAGGAATAAAACTGCGTTGGCTATTTCCTCCGGGGTTGTCATTCTTTTGCCTAGAGGAATTTTCGAGACGATTTGCTCCTTTACTCCTTCCGGATCGGGAAAAGTATCCAGCCAGTCTTGGTATGCAGGTGTTTCACTTTCTGAAATAACGACAGCATTTACCCGTATTTCAAATCCTATCAAATCCACTGCCCACTCTCTGGTAAGGGCCAGCACTCCCCCCTTGGCAGCAGCATAGCCGGATGTCCCTCCCTGCCCCGTAAGTGCCACCTTAGATCCGATATTGATGATATTCCCTTTGGACTCTTTCAATTTCGGCAGAGCTAATTTTGTCATCAGAAAATAACTCGCAAGATTAAGCCGTATGGAATCCATAAACTCCTGATAAGAACTTTCCAGACTTGTTCCATCATTAAGCCCCACATTATTGATGAGAATATCAATTCGGTTATATTTCGAAATAACGGCTTCCACAGCGGTGTGGCAGGCTGTAGGATCAGTGACATCCGCCTCAATAAAGAGTGCATCAATTCCGCTATTTTGAAGATGCTCCTGAATCGCATAGCCCCGACTATCCCTATCGATGATCACAGGTATCGCTCCCTCCGAGACAAAATGCCGTACAATAATTTCGCCTATGCTGCCCCTTTTACCGGCACCGCCTACTACTAACACGATCTTATTAGATAAGTGTAAATCCATACTATAATTCTGTTCTTATTTTTTTAACATGTTTCAACTTAAGGAGGGTTTATCGTAAATCAACATGTTGCTTTTCAAATAGTTAAACTTATAAAAAGTCTAAAACAATAGTTGGGAAAAATTGTATAAATTATTTCTCCATACTGGCCAGGTATGTCCTCCGGGGTATTCCGAATAGGTATAGTCGATATTCATCTCATCGAATTTGCGCATCATCGTTTGGCAGTTTTCATAAGCAATGTCTTCTTTGCCTCCCATAGCAATCCAGAACATGGCAAGTTCTGAATTGATTTTATCCGCATTCTCTTTCATAAAGACATATTGTGCATCTGCAATTTCAGGTAGTCTTGACGCTATCCATCCGGAACTGAATACTCCAAGATAAGCGAATAGGTCAGTGTTGTTCACACCTGCATATAAAGTCTGAATCCCACCCATAGAAAGACCCGCCAAAGCACGGTTTTCCGCACCGGACTTTACCCTATAATTTTCCTCAATGTACGGAATGAGGCTTAATTTTAACTCAGCCTCAAATTGTTTCAAGCCATTTTCTGTAAAAGCACTTGCCGGCATATTCCCGTCAGGCATCACCACAAGCATGGGCTTGGCTTTTCCTTCAGCAATCAAATTATCTAAGATTAAATCTGTTTTGCCTTGTCTTGCCCATCCGGTCTCATCCTCCCCACCACCATGATAAATATACAGAGCGGGATATTCCTCCGAGGTATTTGAATCGTATCCGGGAGGTGTATAGATAAAAGCCTGTCTCCAAGCTCTAAGTACTTTGGAAAAATAGCGAATCCTTCTCACGTCTCCATGTGGGACATCTTTGAGCTCATAGTATCCGTCTCCTTTGAAGGGCACTTCAATCCCACTGGCCATGCGACCCATCCCGTAAAACGTGTCACTTGACGGATCCGCTACCGCCACTCCATCAATTATGAAAGAGTAATAATGAAAACCCTCTCCCAGAGGATCTGTGGTAACCTCCCAGACTCCTTCTTCACTTTTCACCATATCGTATTTCTTGCCCAGATCCAGTTGCACCTTTTCTGCCTCCGGGGCTTTTAATCTAAATGCAGTCCGGCGATCGGGGAAAATCTGAGGATACTTTGCCGATCTTACGTTAGTAGCAGCAGGTGTCCCCAGAGGACTGTATTGATTGAATTTGGATTGATCTACCGGTTTGAACAGGAGTTGGGAATACATGTATAAACCGTTTTTCCAAACCTTGAAATCATGCCCCCCGGCTTCCAGATAATAAATATGCGGAACATCATTTTTCACCAGGTACTCATGTGTTCTGGAGCTAAATCCCAACAAACCATCCGCATCTCCACAAGAGATCCAAAGCAGGTTCAGCAGTTCTTTTGCTTTTTCCGGATCAGGAACCAACTCCTCCGGGACTCTGGTATTCGGTGCGGAAGAAAATCCGCCTACCCAAGCAAATTTATCGAGATTGCCCAAGCCAAAATTCAGAGATTGTCCTCCTCCCATAGATAGTCCCGCTATCGCCCGAAATTCCCGATCAGTAAGCACGGGATATTCTTTTTCGATAAAAGGAATGAGATCATTGAGCAAATCCTGTTCGAAGGTCGCAAAGGCCTGTACCTTCTCCGGCTCCATGATATTTCCTCCTGCACGGTCATCTTTCATAGCCCGGCCGTTTGGCATCACCACAATCATGGGCTCCAGTTTCCCGTCCGCATACAAATTGTCTAATATCACCTCCGGATGACCGCCATTCAACCATTCTCTCTCATCTCCTCCTATACCATGCAGCAAGTACAGCACCGGATACTTTTCTTTTTCCGAATAACCGGGAGGAGTATAGATCAGCGTCTGACGTTCATTTCCCACAGTCACTGAGGTGTATGTGATGGTATCGATTTTCCCATGGGTAATTCCATCTCTGGGTTGATCAAAGCCCACCGGGGCTTCTTTCTCCAGCTGCTGGGCATAGAGATGCCCCGTAATAAGAAATAATAGGAATAATAGGTTTTTTGAGCAGTTCATATAGGTTTATAGGTTAATCATAATCATCAATTGTGGTAAAATCTTCGACTGGTCTTAAGCTGATATTTTCTCCATTGGGAAAATCAGTCGGTATAGGGTAGGTCACTTGTCCTGTAGCCAACCATTCCGCCGCTCTGATCACGGTAGTTTGGAAACCGGCACAGCGATATGCCTCTGGATAGGTTTCTCCATGCCAAAGGTGTCCCATACTTGAATTGTATACTTTACCTTTGCCGTAGGCGACCACCCATTCTACCGGCCAAATTCTTTTGGTATCCGTACTATCGTAGGCGCAGGACAACACCGTGATATTTTCCGCATTTCCTCTTGGAAAGCTATACACTTCTGTATTTGCCGTTTTCCATGAGCTTGGGTACCCCTCATTAATCGGATGCGCATTCATTACTTGAATGAGCGCATCGAAACGATCACCATGATTTGTTCCTTTTCCTTCACCGAGTTCATGTCTCACCAAATTCATTAGAGAATCCACTTCCAGAGCTACGCCCATGTCGGCAGCTCTCCATCCCAGACCAATCATCTTGTTATACTCTTCCCAATCTGAAAATGCATTGTTTGCAGAGTGAAGGATATACAGCCCTCCACCATTTTTTACATATTTCTCCAGTTTCTTCTGTGCAGGTGTCGGCCAGCCCAACCCCGGATCATGAATATTGTTGGAGTTTTGGATTATCACATCATAAGCTCCGAAATCAGGATTCCATAACTTTCGTCCGGCGCTGTCCAAAGGAACAGTGGTTACTTCTACGTTAAATCTTCCACTCCCTTCCAATAGCCATTTTATGACCGCAGACGTTTGCTTCCAATCGTGATTGCTAAAGCCATCAACGATCAATGCCTTTGAAACTGTTTTTTGCTGCGCAAATAGGATTGATTTGAAGGACGGAAAAAACGAGATGCTCAACACCAGCAACCCCATAATTAACCTAAAACCTAATAAACTGAAGTAATTCATATGCTAACTGTCCCTACTGTTTTGACTAGCCTTTAATTCCTAGCCGTGATACCTATAGCTTCCTATGAGCTTGAATCTGTGATTTCCAAATCGACCATTCCTCCATCCTACTTTCCCAGTAGCGTGATAAGATCTCCCGCTGAAGTAGAAAGATCATACATAACCGTATCTCTTAGCTCAGGAATTTTCACCACAGCTTCTTCGGATATTCTAGGATCCGGAGTTTGCGGAATAAAATAGAAAGGATTTGGATTTTCACCTCTTGCAGTTTCAGGGCTCTCACCATTCGCAGCTTTCAAACCATTAGGCAAGCGCAGTCTAAGGTTTCCTCCAATAGTCGATTTAATTACCAATTTCTCAATTTTCCCATTTTCCCATTTAAGCTCTACTACCTCAAAACCACCCCTGGCACGAATCCCTGTAATACTTCCCGATGCCCAAACATCCGGCAAAGCCGGAAGCAAGTGGATTTCCCCATTGACACTCTGTACCAGCATTTCAGTAATGCCGGAAGTACAGCCAAAATTTCCGTCAATCTGAAACGGAGGATGTGCGTCAAACAGGTTATTGTAAGACCCGCCACCGCCTTGATTTGTTCCGACGGGGGATAATTGGTTCTGAATAAGCCTATAGGCATGATTTCCATCCAGCATCCGGGCCCACCAATTGACCTTCCACCCCATACTCCATCCCGTGGATACATCACCGCGTTGGATTAATGTGTTTTCTGATGCAAATGCCAATTCAGGAGTTCTGTAAGGAGAAATTTGATTGGAAGGAAACAAGCCATACAGGTGAGAAATATGGCGATGGTGATCATTCGGATCATCTATATCTTCCAACCATTCCTGAATCTGGCCGTGTTTTCCGATATGCATTGGAGGTAAGCGATCACGCATCATTTGTAGTGTATCCGTAAATGCATCTTTTATATCCAGTAATTTTGCCGCATGGATCACCGTGCTGAACGCATCGAATACCAATTGATTGTCCATGGTAGTACCTGCGTCCAAAGAGGATCCCCCATGGGCTTGGGGTGCATTTTCAGGTGATGTGCCTGGATTCACCACCAACCATTTATTGTCCGGATGTTCGACTAGAAAATCCACATAAAAAGTCGCCGCCCCTTTTAATATCGGATAAATTGACTCTAGGTAATCCCTATCTCCTGAGTAGAGGAAATGTTCCCAGAGATGCTGGCTGGTCCATGCTCCTCCTCCACTCCAGATTCCCCAGAATATCGCATCCACAGGTCCAGTGATTCTCCATATATCCGTATTATGGTGAGCCATCCAACCCCGGGCTCCATACATGACTTTGGCAGTTTCCTCCCCTGCTTCAGCCATTTCCCTGACCATGTTCAGGAATGGCTCATGGAGCTCTGCCAAATTCGCTTTTTCCGCAGGCCAATAATTCATCTGCGCATTGATATTGATCGTGTACTTGCTGTCCCATGGTGGAGACATTTCATGATTCCATATTCCCTGCAGGTTAGCAGGCTGTCCGCCAGGCTGAGATGAGGATATCAATAAGTATCGTCCATACTGATAGTAAAGCGTGACCAGCTGAGGGTCATTGCCTGTTCTGAAATTCTTTAGTCGAACATCCGTTGGAAGTTGATCCGCTTCTGAGTGTCCCAAATCCAAGCTTACCCGATTAAAATAGTTTTGGTATTCCGCCAAGTGATCCTTCATCAGATCAGGAAATGAACGGGCAGCTCCTTTTTCCAAAAAGGCTTCTGCACGGGCAGCATCATCTCCACTCAGGTCTTTGTAATTGACGAAATTGGTGGCAATAGAGATGTAAACAGTTGCCTCATCGGCACCACTTACCACCAGTGCATTATCCTTGGCAGCTATTGCTCCTCCCTTGGTTTTGATCCGGGCCAATGCTGTGAATTTAACCTGTCCGGACACTCCCTCATGGTCAGTAGTAGTTCCGCTCAGTATCAGATTCTTGTCTCCATTGCTACCGATTGTGGCATTGGGCTGTGGAGTGGTCAACGAGGAGCTGAACGAAATTTTCCCCGGCTCGCTAGCCGTCAGCCGGACAGCAATAACCTGATCAGCCAGAGAAGCAATTGCTTCTCTGGTGTAAGTGACTCCATCTACTACGTAACTTACTCTGGAAATAGCCTGCTCAATATCAAGCTCCCTTCTGTAATCCGTAAACTCAGCATGGCCTGAAAAGTCAATGATCAGATCCCCGACAGGCTGAAACTTCTGTCCGTGGGATTTTTTGCTTTGGATGGTTTTGGCAGCGAGTAGCTCGGCTTCTTTCTGCTTACCCTCAAATATGAGTTTCCGTATCTCCGGCAGGGCATCCAATGCATCAGGATTGTCATTTCGGTTTGGACCTCCTGACCATACCGTATGCTCATTTAGCCGGATAATCTCCTGCTCCACATTTCCATAGACCATCGCACCAAGCCTCCCGTTTCCTATGGGTAAGGCATCCGTCCAGACTTCCCCGGCAGGTTGCTTATACCACAGCTTAAGCTGATCATTTTGGGCGTACCCCATACTCGTCAGGGATACAAATAGAATTGTAAAAAACTTCTTCATTAATTGTCTTTGTGATCAAATTAAATTAGCTACAGACTGAATAAATATACTTCTAAAGTCATGCAACCGGCTAGGTAAAGTAGTCAAATTTATTAAAATAGCACTGATGACCGAACTTCTCCGGTCATCAGTGGAATTGGGCTACTTAATATCCCGGATTTTGTTCCATGCCTGCGTTTCTCAAAATCTCATTCTGCTCAATAGGCAGGAAATACATCTTTTCCTCAAATTGTCTGGATAGCAATTGGATCCGTGTATAGGTTTTTTCTCCTGTTGTAGGATTCTTTATAATATCCATTCCGATGATTGGTTGATTCTCCACTGTTTCAGCTATTTTCCATCGTCTTACATCCCAATAGCGGTGCTCTTCAAATGCCAGCTCAATCCTGCGCTCATTATATAATCTTCTTCTTAATTCCTCCCCTGTGACCGAATCTGGGATCGGAGGCATATTTACCCGCGCTCTTACCTTAGAAAGATATTCCCTACAGGTAGCTTCATCCCCCAATTCAAATTTCGCTTCGGCGTAATTGAGATAGATCTCACCCATTCGGAATATAATCCAAGGATTGGTATAGGGTTGCTGCCAGCTCAGCGGAATACTTTCATCAGGCATAAACTTTCTAAGGACATAATTAGATCTTGGATTGTCTCCGCTCTGTCTGTAGGAGTCGAATCCCCAAGATTCCCCATCCGGTGCCACCCACATTTCAAACTTATCTCCATGATAGGTAGAGCCGTCATAAATGATCGTAGCGTCAAAACGAGGGTCTCTGTTCAGGTAAGGAGCCTGCGGGTTGTATCCGGAGTTCGGATTGATAGTCTTTTCCCCATTAGGGTAAATAAAAGCCGGTTCCCCGTTGATCATATCATAATCATCAACCAAGTTTTGTGAAGGGCCATTGCTTGCCCACCAGCCGCCATAGGCTCCATAGCGTCTGTTAAGATTATCCATGGGTGCCGAATGAAAGCTGCCGGGACTTGCTGCAAATGGCCTTACAAATATCATTTCATTGTTTTCCGTTCCCGTAGGCTGATTAAATAGGCTAGTGTAATCCGGATGTAATCCATAACCCGCATCAAGTAGCGCCCCTGCTGCGTCTGCAGCTTTTTGCCACTTACTTAGATCACCTGTCTCATTGAACAAAGGGGAAGCAGCATACAAAAGAACCCGGGAAAGCAAGGCGTAAGCTGCATCCTTGGTTGCTCTGCCAAAATTGGCGTCGGACGCGGCATACCGTTTTTGCAAATCAGGTATAGCTGTATTCAGTTCCATCTCAATAAAATCCACGCATTCCCCAAATGTATTTCTGATGAAGGATTGATCTGCCCCTAAATCATAACTTTCTGTCACAATAGGCACTCCTCCAAATCTTTCCATGAGTAAGAAGTGGATGTACGCCCGCAAGAATTTTGCTTCTGCAACCAATTTTTCTTTCTCAGAGACAACGATATTCTCATCAGCCATTTTTTCAAGAAATATGTTAATTCTTCTGATGTATTGGTAGCCTGTATTCCAATAATACAATCCTCCTCCTCCGGTCCAATGGGTATCGGCAACGCTGGTCACATTATCTGCCCTAAGTGTCCCCGTAGGAATAATCCCAATATCCCAGTTGATTGCACAATAGGCTTCATCTGTTGCTTTGGAAAGCATGTGAATCCTAAATCCATGCAGGACTCCGTTGTAGAGAGAGGTGTGATAGGCTCTGATGAGGTTTTCATCCCCCCAGACAGCATCTTCAGATACTCTATCCTGTGGCTGCACATCAAGAATATCATCAGAACATCCTGCAAGCGCACCTAGAATGAGTAGGTATAATAATAACTTTTTCATTTCAGTTCAGCTTAAAATTTAACATTCAGACCAACATTCATCGTACGTAGCTGTGGGTAATACAAAAATCCTCCACTGGCTTCGGGGTCTGCCCACTTAATCTCCTTCGACCAGGTAAGCACATTGAATCCACTTACATAAAACCGGGCATCGGTAAGTCCGATTTTGGAGATAAAGTTGGTAGGAAGGGAATACCCGAATTCCACATTTTTCAATCGGACAAAGGTGGCGTCAAACAACCACATGGTATTTGCTCCCGGTTCGATTGCATCCGCCCTAGGCTTGGTACCATTGGGATTGTCTACTGTCCATCGGTCAGTGGCGCGTTCCACCGTAGCATTATCAAATGCGGAATTGCCTAAGTCAGGATAACTGCCATCGTAATTATAGACATTCGTCTGACCTTGGAAAAACAGGTTCAAATCAAAATTCTTGTACGAAAAATCAAAATTTAAACCGAACACATATTCGGGAGTCGCAGTATAATCAAATCTGAACTGATCGTCTCCGTCGATTTTTCCATCATTATTCCGATCAACTATTTTCACATCGCCCACTTGTGCGTTGGAAATATGAGGATAGCTATCAAGCTCTTCCTGAGTGTTGAAAATACCATCTGCCTGATAGTACAATCCTGCCCCCACTGGACGCCCTGTAAGATTTTTGTCCGCTATATCGTTGGGAACTTCGTCCATAAATTGGATTTCACTTCTCGCGAAGGCCACGTTTCCTGAAATTCCGTAATTGAATTCTCCCAAGGATCTCTTGTGGTTAAGAATCAATTCAAAGCCTTTATTTCTTACCCTGCCGATATTTTCATCAGGCAGACCCGGATAACCATAGACATTGCTCACAGAGACATTTCTTCTGGCAAGTATATCCGAACGCTGCTCGTTGAATACGATAAACTCAAACCCCAATCCGCCTTGCCATAACACGCCTTCCAGTCCTATGTCAACTTTTTCACTGGTTTCCCAGGTAATGTTTGGATTAGGCAATACACCCGGATTAACTCCCGGGGAAACATTACCTCCAAAGTAATAGTTGTTGCCAAAAGTAAAGGCTTGAAGATGCTGATAGGCAGCGACAAAGTCATTTCCGATTTTCCCGTAAGACCCTCTGATTTTCAATTGATTGACAAAACTCAGGTTGTTCATAAACGACTCTTCGGATATTCTCCATCCGGCAGAGACTCCCGGGAAAAAGCCATACCGGCTTTCTTTGGGAAACTTCTGGGATCCATCGTAGCGAAACAAAAACTCCAACAGGTACTTTCCGTCATAATCGTAATTAAGACGTCCAAAATAGTTGTTATATCCACCGATCCGTGTGGATCCCCCCGTGTTCATGTCATTGGTATCACTACTGCCTGCATCTATTTGATCGATCGCTGAGCTGACAAAATTTCTTCGGAAGGCATACACCCAATTCTCATTGTTCTCCTGTTGTTCAGTTCCCAGCAAGGCGGCTAAGTAGTGCTTGCCAATGGTTTTTGAATAATTCAGCCGGACGTTATAAAGTTTGGTGGTCCACTTGGTGTTGGTCTGGGACAACTCAGGTGCAGTAACTCCCGTACCCTGACGTTCGTCATACTCTCCTGTCACGGTATTAAATTCATGAAAAGTATAGGGCGTTCTCCATCTTCTTTGGACTTGATTGTTTATATCGTAATTGAAACTCGCTTCAACCTTAAGTCCCTCCACAAATGGAACCTTGTAGGAAGCAGTGAAGGAAGAGAACATTGGCGTACTCTCTCTGGTAAAATAGCCACGCTGATCCATCAGAAGCGGATTCTCACCCAATCTTCCGGGACCATATAAACCGTTTGGATACTGAGCTACCAAAGTTGGGTTTGCTTGGTAAATATTTTTGAAGTTCACCCAACTTTCCTCATCGGTTGCCACTGACCCAAAATTCTGGTCATTCAACATTGCGGACAAATTTGCCCCTACAGTAAGGTTATCCGTCAGATTAACATTGACGTTGACCCGCATATTATATTGGGTGTATTTGGTAGGATCATTTATCAGGTTTCCATTTTGGGTCATTGCCCCAAAAGAGAGAAAATAGTTGACATCATCTGATCCGCCCCTGGCTGATAAGTTGATCCTTTGTTGGGTTGAGAAGGGTTTAACCGCTTCATCTACCCAATTGGTGTTGGGATATCTTACCGGATCTGATCCGTCTGCATATTTTTGGATAGCATCTTGGCTGAAGGGCGGAGTCCAATCTGCTTCGGGTCTGCCGGCTCTGTACCAAGCCCCCTCGTTATAGACCTGCGCAAATTCTGCTGCATCAAGCATGTCCAAAATTTTCGTTGGCTGCAGAAATGACTGATTCATTGTGAAGTTAAACACAGGTTTTCCCTTTTTACCTGCTTTGGTAGTCACCAGAATCACACCGTTTGCAGCTCTAGCTCCATAAATGGCTGCGGAAGCATCCTTGAGAACGGAAATACTTTCGATATCTTCAGGATTTAGCCGGCCTAATTGACTCCTTGGTACCCCGTCAATAATGATCAGAGGGCTATTGTTTCCAAAAGTACCGTTGCCCCGGATCAATATGTTAGGATCATCTCTACCAGGCTCACCTGACCTTTGGTTTACCGTAAGTCCCGGCAGCCTGCCGGCAAGTGAATTGGACACGTTGGCGTTCGGGCTCCTTACCAGTTCGTCACCTTGGATATTGGCAACTGAACCAGTCAATGTTTCCTTTCTTTGTTCGCCGTAACCTACCACTATTACCTCTCCTAATTGGGTCATATCAGGAGCTAATTCCACATTGATCACTGTTTGATTACCTACAGCTACTTCGTATGAGCTGTATCCGATAAAGCTAAAAATCAATACGGCGGATTCTCCCACAGTGATGGAATAGGTACCATCTATATTAGAGATGACACCATTGGAAGTACCTTTTTCAACTACATTGACTCCCGGTAAAATATCTCCTCCTTCTTCTTTCACACTACCCGTGATCCGGGACTGTGCATAACTATGTAGTGCTCCCTGAAAAATCAGGAATACCAGCATAAAACTTCTAACATGATATAGCTGCCTTTTGACATACCTATACCATGTAATGGTAAGATTTTCTTTCATAGGTTTTGGGTTATTGTTATACAATTCTACTCACTAAGGAATCAGTGAATCTTTAAATAAAAAGCACACTTATCCCATATCATTAATTAAAACTAATGATATTTACTAGTAACATATCGACAAACGATACATCACTATACTAACACATATATGGTATAGCCCTAGAAACTAAACAATACTTTCGCTCTTTATTTATATAATTTTAAATACATATTTACCCCAGTACAAGTAAATTCCGATAAATAATTACACAAGCCTTTGCGCAAACCTTTGCGGAACGCAACCGTACTCAACCGACGTAAGTTATTCATATATAAAGCGTTCCGACCCCAAGCGGATAAGTACCCGTCACCCGAGCAAGAAAAATTAAGTTATTTGCCCCTATATAACGTAAACCCAACAACACTCCTTCTAAATCATAGCTTATTGAAGGCCTTCACACAATTCTTGAGCGGTCGGAACAGATCCTATTGACACATGAACTACACAGTGCATTGTAATGCTAAGAAGTAATGGAAATTGGATTTATCCCAGTTAAAAACCTATATTCAGGGACTTATAAAGTTGAAAGAGCATACTTCAGACCCAAAGTAATCAGTTAATCAATTCATAATGAGTAGAAAAAGAGTTTCTTTGAAGGACATGGCTAACGAACTGGGAGTTTCAATCTCTACAGTTTCAAGAGCATTGAAGGATCATTATGATATTAGCCCGGAGCTTATCACAAAAGTAAAAGACTTGGCTAAGGCCTGGAATTACAGACCAAACCCATTCGCCGTTGGATTACTCAAGCACCGGACAAAAACCATTGGGGTAATAGTCCCTGATATTGTCACCCATTTTTTTTCTTCTATTATCAGTGGCATAGAAAGCGGGGCAAAAGAACAGGGGTATCATATAATTATATCTTCTTCTCAGGAATCCCACATTAAATCCAGGGAAAGTTTGCAAAATTTACTGGATTTAAGAGTAGACGGATTGATCGTTTGCCTGGCCCAGGACACCAGTGATTATTCTGATTTTGACCTAATCCAAAGTTCGGAAGTTCCATTGGTGTTCTTTGATAGAGTATGCAGAACAACTGAATTTTCCTCGGTTGTTATTGACAATATTGAAGCCGCCAGAGATCTCACAGTTCATTTATTTGAAAATGGCTATCGTGCGATCGCACATATTGCGGGACCCGAAAACATCAATATAAGCAGGGAACGAATACTTGGATATAAAAAAGGCTTGAAAGAATGTGGCTTAACTTTTAAACCTGAATTTCTGGTGCACTGTGATTTGAGTATAGCCCAGTCAGCAATAGTTGCAGAGCAATTGATGTCACAGCCCGAAATCCCTGATGCAATTTTTGGAGTAAACGATACCGTAATATTTTCTGCAATGAAAGTATTAAAAAGTAAGGGATTGAAGGTTCCTCAGGATGTAGGGCTTGTTGGTTTTACAGATGAATTTCACGCAACCGTGGTGGAGCCTAACCTTACTGCCATTGCCCATCCGACTTTTGAAATAGGAAGAGAGGCTGTTGGATTACTTTTGGATGAAATCACCTCAACGATACCCAAGCCTGTAAAACAAGTGGTCATGAAAGCAAAGCTAATGGTAAGAGAATCCTCCAACAGAAAGAACAATGCTAACTAGGGCTTACTGAAACAGGATACCTAGCAAAATTTGTACTCCAATATACACGGATTCATGCGTAGATAAATTACTTCACTACACCGGTGATTTTCTCAATTACCCCCAACTTTGGATCCAGATTTCTATCGAATAGCAGAGGATAATTTGTCCTGCCACGGACCGGAAAGTTGTTTAGCCAACTGCTTCTATCTCCTAAACCCCAGAAAGTAACTCTGGAAATCTTGTCTTTGTGCTTTTCATAAATCTCAAAAATAGCAGCATATCGCTCGGCTAACCTTGCCTCAGCTTCCGGAGTGATTCCGTCTTTGTAAGGGTTATACTCGTCCGAATTGACAAAGTTCATATTGAGATCAGCACCTTCGGCCCTCATAGGTCTGGGCAGCACATCCACGTCAAGTTCTGTGATCATTACTTTGAATCCGGCCTCATGGATGTCGATAATTCCCTGTTCAATTTCTTCCAAAGTTGGAGAGTCGAGCTGATAGTGTCCCTGCATCCCTATAGCATCCACTCTGATTCCTTCTGAAACCATCTCTTTGGCAAAGTCAAGAATTCCCTTGCGCTTAGATGCTCTCCATACATTGTAGTCATTGTAATATAGTTCTGCCTCCGGATCTACCTCATGAGCCTTTCGGAAGGCAGCTTTCATAAAGTCCTTGCCCGCAATTTTATACCAATCCGACTCCCGATAAGACCCATCCTCATTAAACGCCTCATTGACGACATCCCAGCCATGAATTTTCGTTTTGTATCTCTCTGCCACAGTTTCTATGTGCTCTTCCATCCTTTTAATCAAAGCTTCCTTTGATAGCTGTTCTTGATTCTCATCCACAAAAACCCAGCGTGGTACCTGCTGATGCCAAACTAAACAATGTCCAATCGTAAATGCACCGATTTTTTCACCCAAAGCCACATACTCATCACCAAATTCGAAATTGTACCTGTCAATTTCCGGATGTACCAGCTGCCATTTGAGACCATTTTCAGGGCTTAGGCTGTTGAAATTCTTTTGAATGACAGAATTGACTTTCTCATCAGAGCTATTCACCTGTCTTGCATTGAGTGCAACACCAATGTGGTAGCTGTCTGAAAATATATCTTTTAATCCCTCATTTTTCGGAGGCTGTCCCGAAAACATCAGGGTAAGCAAAACAAAGATTAAAGTGTTTTTGAATATCATGATCGTAGGTATTTAGACATGTAGGGCTTGGCATCTGGGGTACTTTGTGAATTTAAGAAATACGGGAGACAGCCTCAATTACCACTATAACAAACTGAAAACAAGAAGATTATAAATTCATTCTTGAAACAAAATTATTTTGAAAACAATAGTGGAGCCAGCTCATATAAGCTACGTCGCCAAGTTTGAAACTCATGCGCTGTTCCTTCTGAGACAAAAGAAACCGCATTTATTCCAGCCTCACTTAGGGCCTTGACGGCGCTTTGTACCCGCTCAGGATTTTCCTTACTTCCACAACTCAAAAAGATCAGCTTTGGAGTAGAACTATCCTGAATTTCTTCGGGAGTATAGATTCCCCCGCTCAGTAAGGCATAATAAGAAAACACATCCGGCTTGTTCAAGGTTATTGCGTGGGTTTCCATGCCTCCCATCGAAAGCCCGGCCATTGCCCTATTTTCCTGATCGGAAAATGTTCTAAAATTAGCATCCACATACGGAATTAATTCATCAACAAGTACAGTCTGGAAAGCATCCACTTTAAAATCTCTCAATCCTCCATATTTTACTTCATTGGTCATGCCATAGGTCATTACTATAATAAAGGGTGCCGTTTTACCTTCGCTTAGTAGATTATCCATGATCAGATTGGCATGTCCCTGATTGCTCCAGGCCGTTTCATCTTCACCCCACCCATGCTGTAGGTATAACACCGGATAGCGTTTGGTTGGATCTTCCTCATATCCCGGGGGAGTATATACGAATGCTCTCCGGGAAGTTTCAGTACTTGGTGAAGGGAATAATACCTGTTGCACGTTTCCATGAGGGACATTTTTAAGCATATAAAAATCCTGGTCATGCGCAGGAATTTCAATACCGCTTTCCCAACGTGTAGATCCATAATAATTTAAAGCACCTGGATCATTAAATACTCCCCCATCAACTGTCAGATGGTAGTAATGAAAGCCTTCATCCATAGGCCCGTCAGTGGTCCCCCACCAAACCCCATCCTCATCCTTGGTAAGGTCTGTTCCGCCTTTTCCTCCAAGACCAAGACTCACATTTACGCTTTGGGCCTGCGGTGCCTCAACTTTAAACCGAGCATATCCCTGAGAATTTACCTGGGGATACTCCTTTCCGGGTTGGTTTTTTAGTGAGGGTTTAAAATCCTCCTTTACTTGAGATTCTTGGGCGATGCTGAGCGTAGTACTGATAATCAATACCAGTCCCAGAATTAAAGAAAACTGTTTCATAATTAATAGGTTATAGGTTTATTGTTTATAAAAATAGGTAATTCCTAGGTATTTTCCGGGTAAGCAAACACAAAAGTATAATGCTACCCAAGACTATAATCGACTTGGAAATCAAGAATCATTTTAAGTATTCCAAGACTGTATAAGTCAAGAGGATGCCTCATAACTACTCATAATTGTCTCGTTGAGCACCCGCCTCCCGGAGGGCAGGAAGTCGAAATGAGCTTAAATAGCACATAAAAGGCTTCGACTTTCATGCCTTCGGCAGACTGGCTGCTCAGCCTGACAAGGAAACCTGATTATGAGACATCCTCTTCTGGCTGAAATTTCTTACATACCTTCCAGCCCTTCAGCAAATCCGGCATATGCCGGTTTCCGGTTTAGATTAATATCCCACAAACCTTGCTTCTCCCCAGGTAACCAGGAAGAATTCATGTCACTGTCTTTGATTCCCCACACGGTGATTCCGTAGCGCTGAGCCGCTGGCACATGTTCAAGGTATTTTTCTGCCACAAATTGATACATTTCCCGCTGAAGATCAAGTATTTCAGCAGTAGGATTAGGGGTATTTACGCGTACATCCAATTCAGATACTTTGATCAGCTTTCCTGTTGCCGCAAGCATTTTAAACATTTCAACAATGTTATCCTTATCTGAATCAATCCCTATATGCATTTGTGTACCGATACCATCCACGGTTATCCCTTTGGTTTCAAGATAACTGACATAATCTATCAAGCCTTGGCACTTAGCCAGACTGTATTCAAGATTGTAGTCATTTATAAAAAGTCTGTCATCAGGATTCCCATACTGTTCTGCCAGTTCAAATGCTTTTACCGCATAGTCCTTACCAAGGTAATCCTGCCAGAAAAAGTGATCCGCAGGAAGGTCGGTCTTACCAACACCTGTCTTCAATTCTGAGGGATTGTCATCATCCATTGGCTCATTGACCACATCCCATGCTTTAATATGCGCTTTGGAATTAGCAAGCATACCGGCTATCCATCGTCCAAACTCTCCTGAAACGATTGCTGTTTTTTCTTCCGCAGTTTTGATCACCAGGGTGGTGGTTCCTCCTGAAAGCGAAGCACTGCTAAGAACCACATTATCCAAATAGACAGTTCCTTCGAATTCACCGTAGCTTATTACAAATCGCACGCGATCAGGAGCAGTAGCTACTGTAATTAGAGACACTTGCTTCCATTCTTTGGTTACCCCTACCTGACCAAATCCATTGGAGGAATAATCAGGACTCTGCAGTTCCGGTCTAATAATGCCTTCAGCATCGCCTTTGACCCAGAAACTCAACTTATACTCTTCCCCATTTTTTAAAGGTTCGGCAAGTTCATAGGAAGTTTGTACTTCCCAGAATCCGCCTGTAATAGAGGGATTGGTCACGTAAAAAGATCTCCCTGATCCACCGAAACCCATTCCTTCTTCGGTGACTCCTCTGGTAGAGCCATTTCCCCAGCCTCCCCAGCCGGTGCCGCTTTCAAAGTCACCGTCGGAAATCAGGTTGGAAATGGCAGGTTCTCCTGTAGGATCAAACACATACAAATTATTGATGTCTATGCTGTAGGATACATCGGGAACATAGCCCAAATTAATTTTTATCTTAAAACTATTGCCCACAAAATCACTTACACGAAAACGGATTTCCTGCCAGGAAATGCCTGTTTTGAAAGCGGAACTGTCAGAGCCGGTATTCATCCAGTCGATTTCAGGAGAATTGTTGGAAAGTCCCTCAAAAGTAATTCCCCCGCTGCCCGGAACATCGGACTTGATATATAAGACTATTTCATAGGCCTTCCCTTTAATCACCGGTATTTCAGGAGTCTTTAGCTGTAAACTTTCAGGATTGGATCCGGCTCCGGACGTCAGGACAAAAGCAGCAGTTCCCTCACCCATTCCCCAGTCTGTTTTAATCGTGACATCCCCTGTCTTTTCCCATTCTCCCAGTTCTCCTGACATAGGGCTTGATAGATCCAATTCATTTGCAAAAGCAGGTGAATTTACTACCAGAGGTTCCAATAGGCTGTTTAGATAGGCGGCATTTTGGTTGGCATGCCATGCCAAGGTATGCCCAAATACAGAGACACCTGCTCCTGATGCGGTTTCCAGCATGGAATTAACTCTACTAAAATCAAAATTCCCGTTTGCCTGGACCACCGCTCCGTGCTTCATACCGAAGCCGGCAGTAATTTCGTCAAAATTACTGTTGATCAAGCGGTACATCACCCCCTTGGAAGAGTATTCCGCCATATCCACGGCACCCCCAAGTTTAAAATCCGGGTAGGCAAGGGTATCAATGTAGCTTTTCAGCACTCCATAGGAATTAAGCACTTCCTGTGCAGCAATAGTTGCAGGCTTTTCCACCTGAAATTCATCAGTAGCCATTTGATCCACACAGGAGGCGGCCCCTATCGAAATAGCCAGAAATAGGAGATATTTATATATAGGTTTCATCTGTTTATATTTTGATTTTTAATGGTCAGATGGAATCTCGCATATGGGATAATCATCCCAGTGTGTGATCCCGTAGGTACGGGATCATGCTCGATTTCATAAGATCTTGGGTCTGATTAATTTTCAATGTAAACTGGAGTAAAGACCTCATAGCCAACTCCCCGGTCCCGAACCACCAGCGTGTCCACGGCAGTTATCTGCATCTCCGGCAAATTGATCTCGTACGCTAAATAAAGGACATCCCTATCCTTATTGCCCCAGCTGTTTTTTTCTCCCTTGGATACAAAAGTGCCCGATCCGCTTGCTGTATATCCGGCTCCAAGAGCCGAAACCGTACAATTTCCGTTATCATCAAACGTAAGTTTTAAATCTGCAGGGATGTTTTCGCCATCCAGTCCAGGGAAAGCCAAGGGGAATTCCACTTCATTGAGCGCACTGGTTATCAGAGCATTCAGTTCATCATTTTCCACGAATTTTTCGTGTCTGATTACTGTTCCATCCAAGCCGGAATTACCCGGACTCCCCGTAATGATGTCCTGTCCACGGCGCAGATAATTTCCATGCCAAGGGTTTACATATTTGAGTGCATACAAGACAAAATCCTTGGGCTGCACAGACCAGTCAGCGGGATTGTTTCTTAAGGGATTTGGCACCAAGCCTTCTCCCGACAAAACAGAGTCAGCGTTAGTTATCTCAGTGATCCGCAAAGGCAATACATAGCTATTTTTAATTGCTTTGGGGTCATTAAAAAAACCACTGTTCAACCGGATTTCTATTCCGCCAACTACCTCCCCCCTGGGGATAACAATCGTCTGTCCTGCCAATTGATAGTATTCAGAAGGAAGCGCCTCTACCGGATCTCCGTCTTGATTAAACAGCAAGCCTTGAGTAAGACTTTCATCCACAGCAACAGTCACGTGGACATCCTGAGGCGAAGCATATACCCCCCCTGTGGTGGCGAGAATCCGAAACTTGCCTTCATTGTCACCGGAAGTATCGAAGATATCATCTCCCAGCGTAATCGTTCTGACCGGATATTGGTAGGCAAAATAAACGGTTTGATAATCAAAATCAGGAAACTCCCAATCCTCGTTCTCGCAGGATGAAAATATCAAGACAATAGCTATAAATATATATGGTATCCTTTTCATTTTTTTGAATTTAAAACCAAGTTAAAATCAGTCATTTTCTGCTCTATATTGAATTACCAACCGGCGTTTTGCTGAAGGGCGTTGAACTTCAATATTTCACTATAAGGCACAGGGCCGTAAATCATGTAATCCCGATAAACCCGGTTTTCCACATTGATCACAGTATACTGATTTTGATTTACAACACGCATTCCCCGGGCGGTCTCTGTCAGATCCGACTTCCACCTTCTCAAATCCCAAAATCGAAAACCTTCAAAGGACAACTCCAGGCGGCGTTCGTTTCGGATCAATTCCCTCATGGCAGCTTGATCATTTTTAACGGATTCCAGGTAAGCATCTCCATTGTCAGCACCAATTCCGGCACGCTGCCGGATGGCTTTGATCACATCATATGCAGAATACCCAAAGGATCCACCAGCCATTGGTCCCCATGCTTCATTGGCTGCTTCTGCGTAGATCAGAAAAATCTCAGTATACCTGATCCTTGGATGAAGATGACGTTGACCAGTGTTGGCAACAGGATCCAAATTCACATCTTGACGCAACAATTTTCGCATGTAATATCCAGTACGTGTAGAAGTTTCCACTTTATTCAGGCCATCGTTTGTATCAGAATCCAATGCTGTATTGATTGTCCTACCTAAGGGTCCGGCAGTACTTCCGTTGATCACAATAAAATGTCTAAGTCTAGGATCCCTGTTAGTATAAGGGGCATTATTAGAATATCCAGAAGCAGGATCTGAAATAGGGTAACCATTTGCCATTGGGAAGGCATCCACCAAATTCTGGCTGGGATTTACCCTACCACTACCAAACAATGTAGGAGGGAAGTTTTGTTGCTCCAAGTTGTTGGATGGACCTCCAACAGAGCCTCTCCACAAGATCTCGGAAGGATTGTCTCCTGCTCCTAAATTATCTATCATCGAAACATTGCTGTACCAAGTAACTCCATTTGGATCCAAACCACTCATTCCTCCGATTTCATTAAGCATATTTCCGGCATAGGTAGCTGCATCAACCCATTTAGCTTGATCATTATCCAAGTTAAAAGCAGGGCTGGCTGCTAACAATGCTGCTTGTGCTCTTATAGCATGGACGATCCTTCCTGATACCAGTTGCTTGGCGTCATCCCCAAATACCCTATTGTATTCACCTGTTTGAGCACCCATCTCTCTATAGACAGAAGGTATCATTCCTTCGCTGTTTATATTATGATAGTTCATGGGTAATAATTCAATAGCCCTTTCAACATCTGCATAAAGCTGCTGCATACAAGCTTCGAAAGTGGCTCGAGGAATGTTGAAATCAGAACTTGCTGTTTGTGCTTCAAGTAAAATAGGCACTCCCATCAAGGTTCCATCTGCAATTCCAGCATGTGATCTAAGCAAAAAATACATGAATAATGCCCTCAAGCCATATGTCTCACCTTTCATACGGTCGATAAACATTTGATTGACAATTGGATTTGCAGCATATTGCGTGTTTTCTACCTCAGCTAACATTTCATTCAAGTATTGAATAGCTGATTGAGAATTAGTCCATTGATCTAGGGGATTATAGTTGGAAGCCCATTGACCAACGCCAGTGTTCAACAGTCCACTATTTAGATCATTTGTCACAGCATCATCTGTCGCTACTTCACTGAAACTAAAACTATTGGTTGGTATCCTCAGATAGGCATTTATTAGCAAGCCATGGATCATGTCCGGCCTTTCTCTTAGACGGCTCTTGCTTTGTATATTTTCCAATGCAGGATCAAACATATCAGCACAGCCAGTCATGATGACTAAGCTTGTAATAATAAATCCAACTTTAAAATTTATCTTCATTTTCATTTTGGGTCTGGTTAGAATTTTGCTTTAACACCAATGTTGTAGAACCTGGTTTGAGGAGCACTTCCAATGTTCATCTCCAAAATACCTCTATTGGGAGCGATGGTTAGAAGATTGGCTCCATTGGCATACACGTCCAACCCTCTCAAGAACCGCTCGCCAAACATGCTGCTTGGGAACGCATAAGAGAGCTGCACTCTTGTCAAATCAAACCTGTTGGTACTATACAACCAAAAATCAGAATTACGGTAATTGTTCGCCCCATTTAAGGTGGTCAACCTTGGATAGCTAGCTGTAGCTATTGTAGCCTCTGTCCATCGGTCTCTGACCACTTCGGAGTATTTGTCATCCGCTTTCACCCAGAAGTAGTTATTGTTTTTCATCGCATAACCTCCGGTACGGGAAGTTCCCAAAATGAAGAAGTTGAAGTTTTTGTACTTCATAGACAGGTGAATACCCGTAGTCAAAGGAGCTCCGGACCATCCACCCCTACCCAGGTACACTTCATCTTGAGCATTGATGATACCATCACCATTCTGGTCTATATATTTGATATCACCGGGTTTTACTTCCCCAAAGGCCTGCACAGGGGAATTCTCTATATCCTCTACCCCCGTGAAAAAACCATCGCTTTGCAGGCCCCATATCCCATCCAATGGTCTCCCTATCCTGGTCTGGTAATCAAATTCGAAGTTTTCAGACCTTTTGCTAGCCTTGGTATCATAATAAATACCTGAAAACCCCAAACTCCAGTCCACCTGCCCAATGCGCCGGTTCAGGTTCAGTTGGAAATCAAAGCCTGTCCTAAGGTCATTGTCATAGTTGACATAAGGTATCCAAGAAGAAACAGGCCATCCTGTCACAAAATAACCGGGATAAATATTGCTGTCCTGCAGAAATAAGCCCGTCATCTTACTAACAAAGAAGGAACTATTGATTGTCAACAGCTTATTGAATAATGAAGCGTTCAGTTCCACACTGACCTCTTCCCTTTTTGGTAGTTTCAGGTCGTAGTTTTGTCCTCTTCTCACGTCAGTGGCTGTATTGTTCAATCCATCTTTCCATTCATACCAAGATCCTTCATCTGTGTAAATACCTTCATACAGATAATACTCGGCTATGTCCAGATCGGTGTGAAGGACACCTCCGGATAGGGACAACTTAAGGTCATCCACCACGGAGGAAGAAGCCATAAAATCCTCTTCACTGAGCCTCCAGCCCAAAGAGGCCGTAGGAGAGAAAGCTTGCCGGTTGCCGGGAGCTAACATTGCGCTATGGATCATGGCTCCGCTGAAATCCACATAATACTTTGATTTGTAGTTATAAGCTGCATGCAAACCAATATTGGCATTGCTCACCTTATGGTATACCCCGGATTCACCTGTCTGGAAACCATTGGCTATCAACATAGTGGATACACGATGCTTGTTGTTTATATTTTTCTCATAATTTAGTTGAGCGGAAAATGACAAGGTCTGCCGAAACCAGCTGTCATTGATATTTTGGGTTCTGGAACTGGCGTCCTGTCCGAATCTGGTCAGGTGTGAGATCTCATCCATCCCGTTATAATTGGTCCAGTGAGGCTCAAAAACTGCATAATTATTGTTGAAGGACAAGTTGTAAGAACTTGCATAATCCAGTCCAAAAAGCGAGCTGAAGGAAAGCCCCTCCAATACATTTCGCAAATCGGCATTCACTCCGGCATTGAACTGGAACTGTCTGTTGGTGTATTTGGAGGAGCCGCCTGCGTAACTTCCCGCGATGGGATTGGACTGATCCAACTGAGTCCCTCCAAGCAAATACTTCCCATCAATCAAGTGCTGACTGCTTTGCACATAACTCATCGCAACTTCATCATCCGGCGAAAGCATATCCACAGGAATCAGTGGGGTAAACCGGTGCGGCCTTAGTGTCGTAGATCCTCCCCAGTAATTCGCATTGATTCCTCTGACATTATAAAATATAGCAGCTGCATCTACTTTGGCTGAAATATAATCATTGAGGTTAAGGTCCACATTTCCACGTACGTTAAACCTCTCATTGCCATTTTCTGCAGCCTGGCCAAAATCCAGAACAGATCCTTCGGACCAATAACCTACATTGGTATAATACCGCGCGCTTTCATTGCCTCCGGAAATTTCCATGGTGGCATCATAGCGGGTATAGGCTTTTTGCAAGTAGTCCTCGGAAAAGTAATCCACATTAGGATAGCGATAAGGATTAATTCCGGAAGCGTAATTATAGATTTCTTCCTCACTGTACAATGGACTTAATCCATCATTTGACCTGGCTTCATTATATAGTGACATGTACTCAGCCGATCCAAGATATTTAGGATAGCTTTTAGGCACATTCACGCCAATATTGGTACGAATATCAATTGTTTGGGCAGTGGCTGAACCGCGCTTTGTAGTGATCAGTAAAACACCTTTCGCTCCTCTGCTTCCATATAGCGCAACTGCATTGACCCCTTTTAAGAAAGTAATCTGGGCGATTTCTGTGGGCATTACACTACCGATATCACGGGGAACTCCATCCACTAAGGTTAAATAACTGCTATTCCCCCATAAATTACCGTTGAACCCACCTACATAAGCTTCCATCCCATCCAAAGGGTAGGTAATGAAATTTTCATTAACTAGTTCAGGCATATTAACTGACGATACACCCCCCAAAAGCTCATTCTTATCCTTGGTTTGGAAGGCTACCAAAACTTCTTTCCCCTCCAAGTAAGGAAACAGTACAATTTCTCCCAATTCAAGGAGGGCTTGTAATAATTTGGTTTCGTAACCAGGAGCTTCGACCACCAGATATGTATTTAAAGTCACCTCCAAATGCACCTGTCCCAGGTCATTGGACACGGCCGAATATTCATCCTGCTCACTTCTGACGATAGCACCACGTACAGGATCACCTGAACTGGATCTAACTATCGGATCGATGGTTATTTTCATTGTATCCTGAGCTATAAGGCACAGTGGAAACAGTACCAAATAGACACAGCATATCAGAGCTATTTTTATATCATTCATCATGTTTGTTCATTAATTTTACAAGACAAAAAATTGTCTCTATTACCACCCGGGATTTTGGTACAATTCCTGATAAAGACTCACATCTGCTAATTTTAGCGGTAACCAATAATGTTTGGAGCTATAATTACGTTTGATGATTACCTCCTCCCTCATGTTCACAATACGGTTTTCAGTGGGATCCTCTGTATTGAACTCACCTGACCGCTCAAACTCAAAAGAAGTCTTGATGGTATAAGGTGCTTCAGTCAAAAGCATCCACCTACGCAAGTCATTGAACCGATGCCCTTCGAAGGCCAGCTCAACTGCCCGTTCGCGCCTTAATTCCTGCAAAAAAGTGTCTACTGATCCCAAAAACTTATTGTGGACATTGGCCATTCCGGCACGCTCCCTGATCACATTCACTGCATCCACAGGTGTTTTAGAAAAAGTAGCAGAAGCGGCCCCCACACCATTGTAGCCTATCAAGGTGGCCTCGGCATACATCAGGTAGATATCCGCTAAGCGCATATAAGGCACATTAATGTGCAGGGAAGCCCCCCAATCATATGCCCTGTCAAATTTATTGGCTGTCAATGGAGAGAACTTACGCGTCATGTATCCTGAAAGGCTTCCTGTCACCACCTCTCTATAGCTGCCTCCTGTGTGAAGGTTAGCATGGCGATGAATTTCCTCGTTAGAACCCGGAATAGCACCCTGCACCACTTTTACACCATCGTAAGCAATGGCTGCATAAAATCTGGGATCACGTCCTTTCCAAGGGTAATGGGGATCATACCCTGATTCCTGATCCGCCTGAGTGACATTTTTAGGTAACGGCAAACCATTGGCCATCCCAAAATTAGCATGCACATAATTGGCGGTAGGGTAGAAATTTGTTGGGTCACCTTCATCCATGAATGTAGGTTTATACTGCTTTGAAATTCGCCAGTTTGTTCCGTTGGCAGAATAATATGGAGACCTGAATATAGCTTCTGTCCCTCCCGGCAAGGCCCAGTTTTGTCCTGTAGTATAGAAATTAGTATGGTACCTATCAAAAGATATCAATTTGTATTCAGTTTCCCCACCTTCCACTAATTGAAGCAATTCACCAAAAGTATCGGCAGCCTTCTTGCAATATTCTGCATGATAGCCCTGACTTCCGGTGCCCACCGAATTCATTAGGGGGCTACCTGCCCAAAGGTAGTTTTTGCCCAAATAACCCAAAGCCATGATTTTGTTTATCCGCTGTTGGTTTTTATTCAAGGTCATGCTACCTGCTACAGTATTATCCCAGTTGATCGGTAGCAACTCACTCGCTCTTTTCAAATCCTGAGCTACCCTTTCGGCGCTTTCGTGGTAACTCAAACGAGGCAAAGTCAACTGCTCATCACTTGGCAAAACATGATCAACATAAGGTAAACCTCCAAAATACTGGATCAACATAAAATGAAACCACCCTCTAAAAAACAACAATTGCCCTTCTATCAGCTGCCGTTCCTCATCTGTAGCATCTACCATCCGGGAAAGGTTTTCTAACCCCATATTGGCTTTGCGAATCCCATACCAGGCCAGTGGCCATAGCCCTTTATTGTGGTGATCCCTGTTGGTGTTGGCTGCGGGAGCATTATTAACTGAGGGAGCGTCCAACCAGCCTGTGTTTCCTGCACCATTCTCTACCTGCCAGGCCCAGAAGTTGCCCCTGTCCACGGCGTATGAAAACGTAAAGGTTCCAGCTGTCGATTCTATCTCATCCTCACCCCAATTCCATGAACTCACCCAATTGGACAAAGTGAAATTGGGCACACAATGGTATAGCTCCTCCACATAGCCTTGGAAATTGGTGAAATTTTGAAAGGCCTGCTCTTCCGATATAATAGACTCCGGAGTCCTTTCCAAATAATCTTCACATGAGCATATGAACAAAAGCATCGCTACCCAGACGGATCCCTTCAATAATGATTTTATATAGTTATTCATTGGATTGGCTTGATTAGAATATAACATTTAGACCCATATTGATCCGTCTTACCGTAGGATAGGCTCCTTGCCAGGATGGACCTCCAAAATTAGATTCCCGGTCATCCGGCATGTCAGTCCACAGCAGGAGATTGTTGCCGTTGATGTACATCCGCATACTGCTCAGACCCAAACTTCTTACCCAATCGGACTGGAAATTATAGGCGATTTCTGCGTTCTTCAGTCTCAGATAAGACCCGTCAAAAAGGTATCTGGGGCCATAGTTAAAGCCTGAGGGCTGGGAACGCCATCTTGGCAAGGGGGAATCCGCATTGGGACTGTCTTTGGACCAATAGGTTCCTTCATCATACACCAGATTAAGCCCGTTGTTCAAGCTGCCCAATGCCACATCCCTAGTTACGTTGTTGACCCCATAGAACTGTAGAAATAGGCTCAACCCTTTCCATTCTATTCCCAAATTGGTATTGTAGGTGTTTTGAGGGACTGCTGAAAATCCATAAGGAGCAGCATCAAAATCGTCTACAATACCATCCCCATTAAAATCTACGATATAGTAATTCCCGGGAAGTTTGGCCATATCGTTGGTATTATGCTGGGGACTGGCATATAGCTCATCCCAAGTATTATAATATCCTGCACTGATATGGCTTCGGTATTGTCCTAGCTGATACCCTTCATTCTTTTGGTAGCCGGGCCGTAGTGCCGGATCATCTCTATTAATGACCTGATCAATGGCATGGGTCATAGCAAAATCACCCCAAAGTCTAATCCCGTTGCTTAATGTGTGATTGAGGCCTACCACCAATTCATACCCCTTTGTCTCTACCCTTCCAAGGTTGGCGGCCGGAGCATTGGCTCCATAATAAGAGGGAACCGAACGGCCACTGTTCATTAGGATATCCACCCTATTGTCCCTAAACCAATCCACACTACCGTTAATTAAACCACGTAGAAATCTGAATTCAGTCCCCACATTATACTTGTATATTGTTTCCCACCGGACATTGGGATTACCCACTGCATTTTGTCGGAACCAAGTATAGGGACTGTTTTCTCCCCCTTCACCGATCACCCCTATTTGGGAATTGCCATCAAAGCGCCACTCATCCATAAAGAGGAATCTTCCTCCAATATTATCGTCCCCCACTTCACCGTAAGAAGCCCTAAGCTTCAACATGTCCACAAAAGATATGTTTTTCATGAAATTCTCCTCGGAAATATTCCAGCCCAATCCTCCGGAAGAGAAAAACGCAAAGCGGTTTTCGGAAGAGAACTTTTCGGAACCATTGTAGGCGCCGTTATACTCGATCATGTATTTGCTTTTGTAATCATAGGTAGCTCTAAAGACCCAGTCTTCACGGTAGCTTGGAATTACACTCCCTTTGGCATCCTCTTGCCTGTTTAGAAGCCCCATGAGGGAGTAATTATGTATCCCCTCTATACTTCTCGCATAGTTCAATTGAAACTGGTAGAAAAGCCTCCTTTTTGACTCATCGTTGTTCACATCCCCTCCTTGATGCCCCCATGTGATCGCTTCTACAAAATCAAATCTTGTGTTTGAATCCAGTAATCTTCTATATACCGCTTCGCCGGTAAGGGGGTTGATCCATTTGGTAAAGGGATCATTATAAAGATCATTTATTCCCCTATTGGTTTCCTGAAAAGAATTATCAACTGCGAGAGTCCCCTTGAAATTCAGGCCTTTCAAAATCACCCCCAGATCCTGCTCCAGAAGAAAATTGGTGGACAACATGGTCGTAGTAATGTGATTGGTCCCACTTATAGCCAGATTTAACAAGGAATTTGTAACCGCATAATCATCTGGGACATAAGTCCCATAGGCTCCATCCGAGTATCTGGGTAAAAAAGCATCCGGAGGGCTTCTATAGGCAGAATTCCAGTACGCTTCCGGAAAAGCATAGGACCATGGAGCTTGTCGCACGCCATAGGTCCCCCCAAGATTTACCCCCAACTTGGTAGAAGGTGTTAATTGAAAATCAAGGTTACTCCTAAAGTTGATCCGATTAAAATTAAATCCGGCTTTGTAGCCTCTTCCTGCTTCAAATTGCCGAAAAAGATCGCCTTCATGTTGGTAATCGATACTTGAAAAATATTTGACAAAATCAGTACCTCCCCTTATGGCTACATTGGCATTATAAGCCATGGCATGATCTTTAAACACTACATCCTGCCAGTTTACATTCGGGTACCTCTCCATTTCTTCTAAACTGGCCGGATAGCGGTACTTTAATCTCATTTCCTGAGGGATAATCTCCCCCCAACTATTTGGACTTAAGGACAGTTCACGTTCAATCGCAAGATTCCGTACCCCTATGGCATCATAGGAATCCATCTTGCCCGGTAGTTTGGAAACTGATTTCATGGTAGAACTGAAATTAGCGGTAATTTCAGCCTTTCCGCTTCTACCACGTTTGGTCGTCACAATGATCACCCCATTGGCTCCACGAGACCCAAATACCGCAGTGGCTGAAGCATCCTTCAATACAGATATGGATTCTACTGAGCCGATGTCCATATTAGTAAAGAACTCGGGACGCTCCACACCGTCTACCAAGATCAGCGGTGCGTTGCCGTTCCAGCTGTTCTGTCCACGGATCACAATCTGGGGCATTTCCTCTCCGGGTATACCCACGCTCGATGTGGTAATCACTCCGGGCAGATTTCCTGTCAAAGCCTGTCCCACGTTGGATACACCACCCGTACGTTTTAAAACTTCTCCCGTAGTCTGTGCCACAGCTCCTACGATGGTTTCCTTCTTTTGCTCAGCGTAACCGACCACAATTACTTCCTCCAGCGATTGAAGATTTTCTTCCAACGTCACATTGATGGCCGACTGGTTGCTTACAGTGATTTCTTTTTCGACAAACCCTATAAAACTAAACAGCAGCACATCACCTTCATTGACCTCCAGAGAATATTCTCCATCCAGATTTGTTGTGGTTCCTATGTTCGTCCCCTTGATTCGTACTGTGACTCCCGGCAAAGCAAGGCCTGAGGGATCAATCACCTTACCCGTAATCTCTACAATTTGCTGAGGTTTTACTTCTGCTATTTGCTCTTTTTTTGGAACCCGCGTGATGTGAATGTTATCATCCAGCTGGACGAATTTCAGGCTTGTTTGACCTGAAACCTCCAAAAGAACTGCGGAGAGCGAAGCGTTTGTTTGCGAGATATCCACTGTAAGTTCATCTATTGCAACTTTCGCTTTATTATAAGTGAATTGAAAGCCACTTTGCTTCTCCAATTCGTCTATTAATTTGCTGAGACTACTTCCCTTGCATTTTACCGTAACAGTGACATCATCCAATGTCTTTAATTGAGCACTGCTCGTATTTGCCAACAATACAACAGTACAAAACAGCTGAAAGATAAATGCACAAACAAAATATTTAGAAAGCATAATGATTTTCCTAAGTATTGATTTTTCCATACTTTTATGTAAGATTTTAAGTGTGTATTACTTGGAATTTTAGCCTTTGATAAAATTGACCGTTGGACCAAAGGCTATAGGCAGGAAAGCACCAGCTTTTCTGCCTTATTTTTACACTCAGCTGGAATTCGGATAGAATTTTTTCATGGTTATTTGGTTTGAGGGTTTAAGATTGTTACTGTTTTGCTTTCTATTTTGTACTCAAATTCCGAGGAAATACTTATCCCGTCCAGAACCTGGCTTAAAGGTTTATCATGATATTTACCCGAGTAAGACCAACCGGATTCAACGGTTATTTTTGAGATCACCTTGACACCAAACCAAGCCTCTATTTTATCTACCACCTCCTGGAAAGTGTCATCCTTAAAAATCAGGTGTTGTTCTTTCCACCCAAAAACTTCCATCGGGTCATAGGCAGTAATAGAGACATCGCCGTTTTTGTTTTTGATCAGCATTTCATTGGGAAGCAAGGAGATGATCTCACCGGTTTCTCCTTCTACTTCCACCTTTCCTTCTTCCAATGCCAGTTCAAAATTCCCTCGGTTTTTCAAATTGAAGGAGGTACCAATCACCTTGACTTGGTTATTTTCAGTTTCAATAATAAATGGTCTATCCTTATCCTTAGCGACATTAAAAAATGCTTCCCCCTTCATTCGGATGACTCTACGGGAGGGATCAAAAGTTTCCGGATATTCTACGCTACTCTCTGAATTAAGATGGACGATAGTGCCATCGTCTAACTTGAACCTGTATTTTTGACCGGCAGGATTGTATACACTGAGCCATTTGGTTACCTGCTGAGCTTGATCTTTTTTACTGTCTAAGCCAGTGAAATAATTAATACTATACACAGTCGAGAAAGCCAGAAACAGAATTGCAGCTACTTTGTGCCAAATGCCCCATTGAATATGTCTCCTGTCCGATCCCACCTTGTTGCTTTTTTCTACGATATTTTCGTATAGATCCATGTAAGCCTGATCTGACAGTTCATACCTAGTCCGGTAATCCACCAGCATAATTATCTCTCTAGCCTTCTGTAAAATGTGCTTTCTATCAGGATTATTTTCAATCCATTTCATCCAAAAATGATTAGTCTCTTCTCCCGGGTTTTTTACCCATTGGATGAAGAACTCATCGCTCAAAAAATCTTCAATATCAAAATCTCTATATCTCATTTTATTAGCTAGTGTTCTAGAAAGGAGTTTTTTATTCATTTCATCCGACATCAAATATCTCCTTTAACTTTTCCAGCCCGCGATACACCAAGGTTCGAGCTGTTTTAACCTGACTGAATTGCATGATTTCTGCTATCTCCTTATAGGACAATTCCTCTTGGTAAAGCATGATTATAGCCTGCCTCTGCTTGGGGGCTAGTTTATTTAATGCCTTAGTAAGTTCTGCCTTCATTTCAGCATCAAATTCTTCCGCAATCAACTTTGATTCGTGTGACTTTTCTATAAAAAAATAGTCCTGATCGCTTTCCAGTGGAACCGTATTGTCTTTGGACTTCTTCTCCTTTTTTATCAGTTTGAAAAGATCTCTCTGAAACACCTTGAACAGATACCCTTTAATCCGTTGAACATCGCCCAAACGGCTTTGGCTTTTACGTAAATTGATAAACATCTTTTGCAGGCAATCCCGGACCAATTCATCACTATGGCAGACTTGCATTCCATAATTGTACAGATCTCCCACATGCTTTCTATAGATGTAATTGAATGCAGCTTCATCACCGCCTCTGAAAGAAGCCCATACTTCCCTGTCCGATTTCTCAGTATACACAATCATTACCTGGCTATGCTGCATATAGAGCATAGCGGATGATTCTTGGGAATCTATGCGATTACTTTGGGTATTTTGGGTTTCTTTCATTTTGAACAGGAAGATGTCTCCTCTCTTCACCTATAAAGAGGACACTCAACACATAAACAACCTCATTATTTTAAAATATTTTCAATTATCTATAAAAAAAACTGTAAAACAGACTTCAATTAGTCGAAAAACACACCTTAAATCAGTTCAACGAAATTTTATTTCATAAAAAAAATCCTTTATGGGACATAGCGCCCTGCTTCCCACTTGTTTTTTAAGGCTGAATAAACTGCTTCTTTAAGAAAAAACAGCTTTTAAGACAATTGCACTTCTTTTCAGAGTCAATGCCAGACGTTCAAATTCGGTAATTCCCCAGATATAGGAACCAAAAAAGGACAATCCATACCTCTATAGCGGATCTTACTAAGTCTTCCCTGAATGCTTATGGATTTTAACGGAGCCTGAATCAACTAAAACATTCACCCATCTTTTGTTATTCATCCCTCCTTCGAAACTCTGAAAATTGCGGATTACCGGGCTACATCAATATCTGGTTTGTAGGAACAATAGGATTTGGCAACTCTGTTTTCCCAAGCATTTCCCTTAGATCAATTTCAATGGCTCTGCTTATTTGTGCCATAGGAATATCATTGGCTCCTCCCTCAAATGGATTTTCGGTGCTTTCACCGACCTGCTCGAGGGAAGTAAAGACCCAACCTATAATCACACTGAAAGGTATGGTGAGCCAAACACCAAATTCCCCCAGTTTACTCAATGAATCCAACAATCCAAACGGAACAAGAATAACCAGCAACCATATAAAATACAGACTGATACTGGTAAACTGACGTGGATAGGGAAAGTTTTTTATCCGTTCGCACTTGCCTTGGTGCGCGAAAAAGTCTTTTAATTGATTTTCCAAATTAACGTAAGGAAAGCCTTCGATGAGGCCTTTCTTCCTCAGCTTTTTCAAATCTTCGGATTGCAAAGCGAGAATTTGTGTTGCACGGTTTTTCTTGGCCAATACATACTTCAAATCCCCCTGAGACAGAAACGGGTTTAAATCATCTTCTATGTCAATTTCCCACTCAGGCACTTTATAATAGTTTAAGTATTCCTTAAAATAGGGTTTTGACTGATTTTCCCAGCTTTGGGGTTTCCGCAATTGATGGCGCAAAGCCGTAAGCCATGCAATATGTCTGTAAATGATTCTCTGATGGATTTCTGACAGGGAGGAACTGTCATTGTCTGTCTCTTTTTCAGTAATAAAATCCCTGACCATTACTCCCCAAGTACGGCTGTCATTGATAATGGCACCCCAGATTGTTCTTGCTTCCCAGAGACGATTATATGTTTGTGTGTTCCTGAACCCCGCAATAAAGGAAGCTCCCACTCCTACCAAAGCTATAATAGGCCAAGGAATGGCAATCCATCGGATTTCAAATACGGCGAACAACACTGTGGGCAGAATAGCCAAAACCAATAACCGATAAATATTCCTTCGAGTCCAAGGGATAAAATGCTTTAGTTTGTAATACTCACCTGTATTCATGGTTTTTAGTGCCTTTATGTTATTTGCGCTTCGCTCAGGTCTATCTTCTCTCCCTGCTTGCGTAATATTTCATCTGAAAACAACTTCTCTTTTCTTAGTCTTGCCAACTCATTTCGCTGAATTGTAAATATGTTATGCAATTCTTGATGAAAAAGAATGATATCATTATTTTCAATTTCATCATATTCAAGCGAAGAGACTTTTTCCTCAAGATTGGAGATTTCATTTTCCAGACTTGCCTTGTAATTGGTCAAGAGTCTGTTTTCTACCAGCTGATCTTGGCTCTTTTTGGAGAGATAGTTGAGTGTCGTTTTGTTCAATTGCAATTGAATTCCTGCAAGTTGCTCTTCGTCAGAAGCTACGCCATCAATCTCTTTCATATTGAGCCATTTCACTACGAAAGGCAAAAGCAGTCCTTGTCCTACTAAAGTAATCATTATGACTACAAACGTTATCAGTAACATAACACTACGCTGGGGAAATGACTCACCGTTTGTAAGCAATAGCGGAATGGAAAAAACTGCTGCCAATGATACCACACCACGCATAGCCGCAAAACTGATGATAAACGGTCCTTTCCAACCCGGACTCTTTTCAGTCTCCCGGATGGATTTGAAAAGCAATCGTGGAAGATGGGCACTAATATATGTCCACACAAAACGGAGTCCTATGATAAGCAGTGAGATGGCAAGTCCATGTAGAATGACTTCTGTTTTGGACACATTTTCCAAGTCTTCTAAAATGATAGGAAGTTCTAAACCAATCAAAATAAACACAGTACCATTTATCAGAAAAATCAATGTATGCCATACACTTGTTGCCTGTAACCTTGATTGATGCGTGAGCATTCTATGAGACCGATATGAAAGAAATAATCCACCACTAACCACAGCCATTACTCCCGAAAAATGAAAATGTTCAGCCCCAACATACATCAGGTACGGGGTTAGCAATGTCATCGCTGTGTCAATACTAGGGGTGGTAGGCAGATATTTGTGAATAGCATACACCACAACCGCTATAAGCAACCCAACCACGATCCCCATTCCTGCCAAAAGAAAAAAATCGCCCACTGCTTCCTGCAGTGAAAAATGTCCTGTAAGGATGGCTGCCAAAGCAAACTTCACCACAATCAAACTGGACGCATCATTTACCAAACTTTCACCTTCAAGTATGGTCAATAACCGTTTTGGAATTTTGACACCTTTCAAAACTGAAGTTGCCGCAACGGCATCCGGTGGAGATATTATCCCACCCAAGAGAAAACCAAGCGCCAGCGTAAAACCGGGAATAAATGCCACCGAAAAATAGGCTACAACTATAGACGTAAAAAACACCAGTCCAAAAGCCAATAGACTTATCGGGCGTTTCCATCTCCAGAAGTCATGCCAGGAAGTGTACCAGGCAGCTTCGTATAAAATAGGCGGTAAAAATATCAGAAACACCAAGTTTGGGTCTATTCTAATATGCGGCATACCAGGAATAAAACTCAGTAATAAACCGGCAGTCACCAAGAAAATCGGATAACTAATTTTTAGTTTTTGTCCCACCATTACCAGCAGCAATACTGCCAGCAGAAGCCCAACAGTCAATAACAGATAATCATGCACCATAATTTATTTGTTTGTCCTATATCAAATCGTGTGATTATTCTTTCCGGCTTTCCCGGGCTATTGCGCTTGTCAAATTCTCCTCTCTTTGAGAGAAGCTACAATACAAGGAGTAGAAGCAGCACAGAAACTATTTAGGGCATGCTGAAAAATGCCGGTAATAGATCAAAAGCTATCATTTTGAATGATTAACCCATTTTTGATGCGAACGGTTTTTCAGCAGGTGCAAGCTTATTGACCACAATAGGTCTTTATTCATGCATCAGAAAATCCCAAAATCGGAATTTTCAAGCTAGTTTCAGCAAGCCCTATTTAAGCACTAATTCAACACGTCGATTAGCTGCTCTCCCATCTTCATTAGAGTTTGTTGCCACAGGCGATGCCATACCTACTCCTACAGGAGTCATTTGGTTGGCATTGACACCATAGTTATCCACCAAAGCAGCAATCACCGCCTCTGCGCGCTTCTGTGACAAATCCAAATTGAGCTTAAAATCACCTGTATTATCTGTATGCCCAACAATAAGCACATTAGCCTGACTGTTGGCAGCCAAGTAATCCGCAATCACCTGCAGGGCCTCGCCGGAATCTTCTTTCAAAGAAGCACTATTCAGATCAAAATTGATCCCATAGAAAGCGTAACGACCTTCTGTCTCGATCATATCTGTGACCGAGGATACATCCACTTTTTCTGTGTCCAGCTCTTCAAGTTTCACTATACTCATGGCGTATCTGCAGCTGTTTGATCTACTGTCGCTCCCAATTATTAAGCTCAGGATATATGGTTCATTTTCGTAGGTTCCCGATGCCACGATATAAGATCCCCTTTCACCCACCATTGCATTGCCAAGTTGACTGGAAGCTTCAAGGTATTTTCTGGAAAAATGCATCGGCATTGATCCGCATTCTTTACCCATGCAGGTAAAAATAGTTTTAAATCCGGCTTTGGTAAGCTGAGTTTGATATGTCCGATATACCTGCGTAGCAGTAACCCCTTCCGGCGCAACATATTCTATAAATGTGATTTCGCCTTCTACAGTTTTTGATTCCTTGAGCTTGCTGTAATCCACCATTTCAGCGGACGTAGGGTATTCAAAGACTTCAAATTGCTTCACCATGTAGGCATTGATATAAGATCCCTCGTATCGGGACAGCAAGGGGTGATCTTTAGAGCCGGACTTATCCTGCTGAGCAAGAGATATTGAATATATAAGACCAAATAAGAAAAGAGTTGTGAATGTTTTCTTCATGCTATACTAAATTGAAATGAATTATTTATACGCGACTATCCGCCTTTATACCAGTCACCTTAGTTTCTTCGCTTCTCTGGTCAGAAGTCCCTATGTAAAAGCTGGCAGAGAAGTGGACGGCACTAAAATTTACCAAATTTTATGACGAATATTTATACTCTAATTAAATTCCGATCTTCTCAAAGATAAAGTTTTCGATAAAATCCCCGTTGAAATTCTTCCCATTTAATTTGTCTTCTACGACTAACTTCAAGGAAGTTTAAGAAAAAATCAATTACCCTAAACTCGCAAAAAAAAGATCCTATAACTGCCGGTACATAGCACCCACCCCAGTCTTATGTTAAGTGTAAAAAGTAACGGATAAACCTGAATGTATTTACCGGTATGGCGGTGTCTTTTTCCCTTAATCCACTTTGGCGATCACTGCTATATCCTCCCCTTTATTGATGGGCGGAGTTGCGATAATCATAAGCAACAACCCATCTTCTTCTGCATAAACAGTCTGAAGAATGGCACCAAAATAATCGGTCACATGGCCTAATTTCATCCCTTTAATCACGTAATCCCCTGCTTTTTTGGCAGGGTAGAACATGCCGTTAAAGTTGGAAGAGGAATAAATCCGTTGGGAAATAAGAATGGGAGTATCGGACACCGCCCGCTCATTATCAAGAAGAAGAAAGCCCAAATAATCCAGCAAGCTCAATACACTGCCGGCGATCTTTTCCACTGCGTCCTGCTCTACTATTCCCATTCGGCCACACTCAATATCAATGGAGGGTATCCCCCGTTTGAAGGCTTCTGCGGTACAATACAAGCTCGACTTATCCTCTTCCACATAGTTCTTTCCATCTGTATTGAATTGCACTACATGGTCAAAACCCAATGATAGGGCCATCTCTTTCCCTTTGGCAGAAACCTCAGGCATATCACTGTTACTGTAGTATGCTGAGTATTTCATCAAATCCTCCGGTGCATCTCCCGAGTGCATATCCAAGAAATAATCAGCCCTGGATATGATATGCTCCGAGATAAAATTGGCTACCCTTTCAGTAATAGTTCCATTGATCTTGCCCGGAAATGATCTGTTCAAGTTCTTTCCATCGACAGGACTTATGTAAGGAGATCGTCCCAAAAAGCTTTCCAACCCCGCCAATTGGACTAAAATAATTACTCCCTTTAGTTCCTCAGGATTGATAGCGTGGATTAACTTCTGCGCACCCAAAATGGGAGCATATTCATAGCCGTGAACTCCGGCAGTGATCCCCAGCGTCTCACCATCTTCTATCCCGTTGAAGACCGTAACGGGAATGGCAGTAGAATCCTGTCCATCAATGATAGGTATACTGAAATATTCCTTGGTACCTGCTTTAACGTCCTTGTTTTGAAATAAAAAAGAGGACTGGGCCGTAGCGAATCCTGACATCATCCACAAGCCGATAATTAACCTAATTTCTCTTTTCATTCCCGATATGATTTCATTGATTTCAATACACGGTTAGCCCCCGCTTTTGCAAAGGAGAACTTTTCAGCCGCAATAGGGTTGCAAATATAGACTCTTTATTAACGTCAGCACAAACGGGGAATTGGCTCCGAAGGGTCATATACAAACTAACTGGAGTTGTGACTGTCCCATAACTTAAATGAAACTCATGAGATCCGGCGCCATGAAGTCTAACGCTGAAAACCTCTTCAAATAAAATGGTACCCATCTTTTGAGACAGTCTCTATTGCATTCAATCGGGCCTATTGCCCCAGTCAATATGCTTCAGCACAAATTCCATTTGTGTATCTTTTTGCTTCAAAAAGTCATCTAACTGAGGCCAAACTTCATAATCCGGTATAATTCCTCTTCCATCAGGTTGGTCAGGTCTTTCAGGCGCATCCTGAACCACATAGACAATCGAGAATTTTGTTTTTATTTCAGAGTTTGGCATTTCATAGACCAAGGCAATATGACCGTTGTGAACATAGTACCCACCCACGGTTTCGACCCCCACAATGATAACATTCCTTGCATAAGCTTTGACTAGGGATGCAAAATGTGAGGCTGCAGAGGCCACATTTTCATTGATCAGCAGATAGACTTTTCCCTTGTATGCAGGTGATTTGGGATGATACACCGGATTGTATTTATCGTTTTGATGGCTTTTGCCCCCTTGGAAGTCATCAAAATAATCCTCAAGGAATTCCATTCCCGCTGCCAGGGTAAGGCTATCTATACGCTCTGAAGTAGAAACGCCCCAAAAGTAATTATCGTAAGGAATAGTCTTTGGATCGAATATGATATGGGCCTCCAGGTTTTCTTTGAAATTATCATCGCTCAGGTACATTACCGGTTGTTCGAAAGTAGGATCACTTCCTCCCGGATTGTTTCGCACATCAATAATCAGATTGGGGATTTTCTTTTGGTCCAGCACATTAAACACACTGTCTATATAACTTACATAGACTTCAAATGCCGGGTCATCTTTCCCTGTAGCCATCCCAAACCACCTAAGATTAAGGAGGCCCGATGAGGGATTGATCATTTCAAAACTATAAGCCGGCTGCAGTTTGAAGTCAAGCAGATTAGCTAAAGGGGCGCTGTACCTGTTTTTTCGGTTCTCTTCCTGCTGATCTAGGGAAACAGCGGGCAATAACGCTTCCTTTATTGTGTCAGACCCCGGTTCCGAAAACTCCACCACGTATTCTTCTGCTAGACCGTATTCAATAAAATATCGCCAACCAAAGACCTTTTCTACACTGGCAGATAACTTTGCGGTGACTGTATGTCCGTCAGCCGGAAAATATTTGTAAAAAGACTGCATCAACGTTGAATCCATTATCCCGTTAATACTCAAAATTCTAGCTCCGGGAGGAATTGCCCCGTGGTGACCGTCAAAAATCATTTTCCCGTCTATATAGGCTAAATGATAAGGAAAAAAAGTTTTCTGCCGTTTCAGGTAATCCATAAGTGCTGACCCCGGTTCGGTATAATTGTGAACACTTCCTTCAAAATCGGTTAAGCGTAGTATGATTTTGTAAAACTCCGTAGTAGGCATAGGCTGGGCTACTTCTTCAAAAGCCCAATTATAAATACTGTCTATCTGTGAGTTGGTTCTATAGCGGTATAGACCTGAATTCATATCTTTCCGGATGTCGATAAATACTTGCAGATCCTCCTTCATTTCCTGCGGAGAAAGTTCTCTGTCGAAAACAGAAAGACTGTCTGAAACTACTACCCTGTCGCTTTGAGCCCAACCTATTTCTGAAAAAAATAATACCGGCAAAATAGTGCACAGGAGTTTCAATACGTTATAATTCATAGTTAACTTTTTTTATCAACTGAGTGGATATCCGGCAATATGGAATGGTTGATTTTTTTTTGGATTGGGAACTTGTCCATATACAAGATCACTGAAGCAGGAGAGTCATCCCCTTTCAAACAGCTGAACTCCATCCTGCTTACACTAGTACTCCCTCTTTTCAAAAACTAAACTATCAATTTTCTTTTGGATTTTGAGCCAAACTAAGGTTTTTTGTAAAGAGAGTACGTTTGTGTGCCCAAGCTATGCTCTCTTCGGTCCATTGTTATAAATTTTTAGATTTCGATGGACTGAATCCTTACATTTCTCAGAATCTCCAACCCAAATGGATGGTTGGAAAAGGAGTCCATTTAGACTGGGGAAAAGTTTCAGATCCGATTTGTCGGGGTTTGGTATCAGGTGAATACATCAGCGCAACCCAAGGAACAATATAAAATCCGCGGAAACGTGAGTCCTCCCCACCGAACATAAATCTATATCCAGTCCTTAATCCGGTCGAATAGCCCCAAAATCTTTCTCGTTCCTGCGAATCCTTAAGCTCAATTTTATCCCTTCCATAGACAAACTGTGCTCCTACGAATAATCCTCCTGTTCTATTGAATAGATAATCGAATTTCATATCATACCCGGAAGAAAAAACTGAAAATTTGTCATCCTTGAGAAAAAAATCGGGAGTTTCTATACCAAAAACCCCAACACTTGCCCTAAAACTTGAAAAAGTATATCCTACATGGAGCGAATACCCTTTTAAAATAAATGCAAGCGGATCTGATTCTATTTCCAATCCGATTGCTTGTGTTTTTTCTTGGGCAACTGCAAATTTCTGGAAATTCAACGTTGCCAATAAAAAGAGTAAAAGAAATAGTCTGCTCGATTTCATGGGATTTTCAAATGGTCTTGTAGCCCACAAATCTCCCGAAAAGTCCGTCAGACACCCTTAACAAAAGATAAGAAAATCTACTTCTGAGTAATTCTTCGCCTTATTCTGCTCATAGAAACCGGCGTAATGCCTAAAAAAGAAGAAATTATATGATGGGGAACTCTCAACAACAAATCCCCATGCTCTTTTTCGAAATGAAGGTAACGCTCCTCAGGGGTATACATAATCTGCGAAGTAAAAATCCGCTGCGCATTCACAAACCGCTGCTCTGCAACAACTCTCGTCACAAGGTTCATCTGGGGAATGGATTCATAGAGTTGTTCCAGTTTTGCCTTATCAATGGCCAAAAGTGTACAATCCGTAATAGACTCCAGAGCCTGATCACTTTCACTTTGAGTCAAAAAACTCTGGAAACAACTGGCGTAATGATTCTCTTTGAATAAGAAAATAGTGACTTCTTCATTTTTGGGATTTAGGCAAAAGAGCCGCAATACCCCATTTATGATAAAGTAGACGTTTTTTTCCACGTCACCAATCTTAGTGACCAATTTCTTTGAAGGAATATTCACCTCCCTAAAGCAACTCCGGATTTCATTCCATTCAGCATCGGAAAAGGTGGTAATACGTCCAAAAATTGCTTTAAAATGATCTTCCATCAGTCATAAAATTGAATTTACATATACGAATTAATTATGCTTAGGCTCATAAATTAACCGCAAAAAAGAGCTAAATCTTTGATTCTCTCTGCTTATGGGAATCCCTGTCACTATACCAATTAATAAATTATCTGTAATTCCTACCCTCATTTGTGGTCTTATTGTCATATCAAAATCGCCGTTTTTGATTGTTTTATTAAACTCCAACCCCAAAAAATTCCGTGTGCCCGGTATCATGTAATGCAGATTACTGTTGATTTGCCAGCTTGTGCTCATGGATTCACCTGAGAAATGCTGAATAAATGCAGGGCCGGTATAGAGTAAGGTATGCCAATTCATTCCCAATCTTTTTGCAGCTATAAAAAAGGGGTTATAAACATTTCCTGTAAAAAGCTTTCCATCTCCATACTTATTAAACTCAGTCACTTCAAACTCGTGAATGTATCCTATCGCCATACTTGTTTGGTACTTTTGGGAAACATAAAAAGAGTATTGAGCAGCCAATTTCACGCTGTTTAGTTTACTGCTCGGTGCTGATCCATTCCCATTGGTCGGATAGTAAAAAGAGAAAGGCAACTCTACTTCAAGTCCAAGCCTATTAATTGGAGCCCATTCATATTCTACCAGCGCAGTATATTCATCATATTTATTATTGTCCGTCAGTCCCAATCCCACATTCCATTCCTTCTCTCCTTTTCTTGCTCCCAGATCCCGGATAAGATCAATATATAAAGGCTCAGCATGAAGAACTTTGGCCGGTTCACTTTTGTCCTGCACTTCATGAATGTAAAGACTGTCTTGTACAGCTTTAAGGCTATCGGTTTGAGCGTATAGGTTAGTTAAAGTTAAAATTGTAATGATTCCTATAATCGTTATTTTCATCTGTTTATAATTGTCTGTTAATTCATTTTTATATTTTTAGGTAATGGTAAAAAAACGCTAAGAAGTTAAATTTTCATCTACATGCTCGC
>NZ_JAVDWS010000021.1:0-102113 GCF_031457395.1 Algoriphagus sp. 4150 | reverse complement strand
AATGGTGGATGCCGGGATTTATAATCATGCCCCTGTGTGTCGCGCTCCCGTCATGGATATTTCATCTGTTTATATTTTGTTTTAAGAGGTCAGATAGCCTGTCCCGATCCGCCGCGGCGGATCGGGAGAATCTCGCCAGGCGAATAATCATCCCTCTCCCGAAGCAAGTTCGGGACAAGTTGTGTGTCGTCTTCGACATGCTCGATTTCATAGTTAATAGCGCTCTTTAAGAATATTCATATGATGCATGAAATGTCCTGGGATTATCCAGAATAATGCCCTTGGAGTAATCGGGTTACCACTGGCTTGACCTATAAAGTCCAGGGATTCCTCCGGCAATATCCGAATCATCGAAAGCAAAGCTCTTCGCTGAGCCTGAAAATCCTCAAGTAAATATTCTATAGGAGCTTGGCCAAACCGGGCATTCAACACGTAAGGGTCCTGATCAAACCCAGGCAAGGAGGAACGCTCTCCACGGGCGAAACACAGGGCTCTGAACGTCATGATCCTTTCGGTATCGATCACGTGTCCCAGCACTTCCTTCGGAGTCCATTTTCCTTCTGCATACGCCTTCTCGGCCCAGTCTGAGCCTTTCGCTTGAAAGAATTTCAAAAGCTCATCTACTTGGTTGAGAAGCTGCTCTTCATAATTATTTCCTGATACTAATTTGATATAAGTGGAAAAAAAGGCTGAATAGTCACCTTCTTTCGGTTGGTTAAGGGTTCTCATGTAAAAATGTTTTGGCTAAAATATTATTGCGATAAATTTAAGTCATTCGTATAAACCACCCCTATGTCATGTATAAAAATTTACTTCTTTTCTTTCTGTCATTTTGCTGTCAGGTTGCCATTTCCCAAACTACGGTAATCCGAAATCAAGAAATAGCCCAGATGATATCCGAAATCTCCTCTGATTCTCTTGAACATCACGTCAGAAGTTTGGCTTCTTTTAATTCCCGCCATACCCTCAGTACAAATGAGGAAAACGGCATGCCGGCAGCTCAAGACTACGTACTCTCTAAGTTCAGCCATTTTGCGAAGCAATCTGAAGGAAGAATGACTGCTGAAATAGAACATTTCACGATTCCTGCCGATAACCGCAGGATTACGACAGATTCGCCGGGAGCCAATGTAATGGCAACCCTCAAAGGCAGTGATCCGGCAGATACTAGGATCTTCATTATTTCAGCCCATATGGATTCACGCAATAAAGATGTAATGGATGCCGAGGGGAATGCCCCCGGAGCCAATGACAACGGTAGCGGAACAGCTGCAGTAATAGAATTAGCCCGTGTCATGGCTTCTCGTAAGTTTTCGGCAACTATCCTATTCGTGGCATTCACGGGTGAAGAGCAAGGCTTGAAAGGCGCGACTTATTTATCCGATAAAGCAAAAAAAGGGGGTTGGAATATAGCAGCTGTACTAAACAATGATATCATAGGCAACAGCAGTTCTTCAGAGACACTGATCAAGGACAACCTGAAAATGCGTGTCTTTTCTGAAACAATTCCTGCTGCCGAAACTGAGCAGGAAGGCAATATCCGACGATACACGAATGCCGACAACGACAGCAGGTCAAGACAACTGGCGCGATACATCAAGGAATTGGGAGAGCGCTATGTAGATCTATTTGAAGTGAAATTGATTTATCGGGCCGATAGGTTTCTGAGAGGTGGAGATCAAACTCCATTTGCAAAAAATGCCTTCACTGCCGTCAGAATGTCTGAAATGAATGAGAATTTCCTCCATCAGCACGAAAATGTTCGCTTGGAAGATGGTGTCCAATATGGAGACCTGCCTGAATTCATGGATTTTGAATACCTAAGGAAAGTTGCTGCCGTGAATCTGGCTTCTCTCGCCTCTCTGGCAAATTCTCCCGATCAGCCACAGGAAGTTCAAATAGATGTGCGCGGCTTAAGCAATAAATCCATCTTGCTTTGGAAAGCTCCCCGTATCGGAAACGCAAAGGGCTATTATGTCCTGATGAGAGAAACTTCTTCTGCGATGTGGGAAAGAAAGTTTTGGACCACGGATACCACCCTTACATTACCCTATTCCAAAGACAACTACTTCTTTGCGGTACAAACGGTCTCAGAATCAGGGGCTGAAAGTCTGCCTGTCTTCCCTACTCCCCTTTCCAGATAATTACAGTTCTTAATTAAATCAATTCCAAATTCTCACAAAAGCAGTGTGTGTTGGAACTCCAATGATTATATTTAGTTAACTATTTCAAACACTATACATATGAAAGCTAAAGAAATCGTAACGCTACAGCGTTCATTGCTAATCGATACAGAGAAATTACTCAATAAGCAGGTAGAAATGGAAGGCACATCTTCCGCTTACTATTTGTCCATGGCTTCTTGGTGTCACATGATGGGTTATGAAAATTCGGCAAAGTATCTCTATACCCATGCAGACGAAGAAAGAATGCATATGATGAAGATATTCCAATACATCAATGAGGCAGGTGGACATGCCATTCAGCCTGAAATCACCGGTATTAGACATAATTTCAACTCGTTGAGAGAGATCTTCGAATTGATCCTGGAGCATGAAATCAACGTGACCAAGTCTATCAACAACATCGTTGATCATGCGTTCACCAAGAAGGACTTTGCTACGTTCAGTTTTATGCAATGGTATGTCACTGAGCAGAGAGAAGAGGAAACCATGTCTAGACGGGCTCTTGAGCTTTTCGATATTATCGGAGAAGAGGGAGTCGGTCTCTGGACTATTGATCAGGAGCTTGGAAAGCTCCACGCAGCAGCCCATCCACAGGCATAATTCAAAAGCGGCTTTGCAGCCGCTTTTTTTTTGTCTGTTATTTTTTTGACTCAATACATCTTAGTTAATCTGATTACCCACTTTCCTGCCGGTAATGAAATAGAAGCATCAGAAGATTTGATGGATCCTATCATTTAGGCCACTTCGGACTGCCCCGATGTGACAGGTCTTCCTCCCTACCCTAGACGGGGTCTTGCGGCCATTAAATCAAAGAAAACATAGCTACCTACATCGCTATGGCCAATCATATAGTTGATTGTTAAGTATATAGAAAGGATTTTTTTTCTTTTAAAATTCATTTTTTCTTATTCAACTTTACTTTATCTTAATGAGGATTTTATCCCCTCACCCCACTAACCCTCTGTGTTGCAATGAGTTTCAATAAGAGTCAAGCGGCATTTTTCCAAACACTAAAATTATCGCTGCCCATCTACACTTCTCTGGTGGATGAGATCGCAGAAATATTACAGATCAGCATAGATAGCGCTTATAGAAGGATTCGGGGGGAAAAACTATTGGATTTCAGCGAGTTGGAAATTCTATGTAACCGATTCAATACTTCTGTTGACACTTTTTTCAACCTTCATTCCAATAGCATACTTTTTCAGGGAAACCAAAATGACTATCAGGAAAACAGTTTTATGAAGTGGATGGAAGACGTGTATGCCCAGCTCAATCTGGTCAATAGTTTTTCTAGAAAACATATTTATTGGTTGGTGAAAGACATGCCACCATTTCATCATTATTATCATAAGGAACTTGCTGCTTTTAAGTTCTTTTTCTGGAGAAAATCGATTTTATTTAACGATAGTCTGAAGAACACTAAATTTTCTATCCGGGACAATTCCTATGACCAGTTTGCAGAAATAACCGAAAAGATCCTCAAAGCATACCATAAGATCCCTACTACTGAAATATGGAATATTGAAGGAATCAATATCACCTTACGTCAAATAGAATTGTATCATGAAATGGGTGTCATGACCTCCACGGAAGACACCATTTTCCTATACAACTGCATGCTGGAAGTGATAGACAACTTGGAGAAAATGGCTGAAAGAGGAAAAAAAATCCTCCCCGGACAGCTCGATGTTGAGGGAGCTGATTACAATTTTTTTGTAAATGAATTTATCATCGGAGACAATACTTTTTTCGCTACCATGGATGAAAGGAAAGTCACCTATCTCAACCACAGCGTGATCTATTTTCATGGCACCTCCGATCCATCATTCAATGATGCCATGTTTAAGAATCTGGAAAATTTAATAAAGAAGTCCACTCAAATTAGCCGTGTGGGTGAAAAAGAGCGCAAGCAATTCTTCAATAAACTGCGTAAAAAAGTAGTAGAACGGCTGAATGCCACAGCAGAGAAAGAAGAGTGAACTGCTCATTCTACATAGAATCCTTCGCATAAAGGAAAGAATCCACTACATTCAAGTCTCAAGTAAAACTAGTATGGGCAGTAGCATTCAATATAGCTTGGCTTTCGCAGCCTTGGTAGCTTTGACATTTTCTTCATGTCAGGATAAAACTTCCGACAAGGAGATGGACGAAGATAAAATGACTATATCCACTATACCTGAACCTACCGAAAAAGTGGAAGGCATGGTTTGGATTCCAGGAGGCAAATTTGTCATGGGAACCAATGAAGTAGAGGCTTACTCCGCCGAAAAGCCGGCTGTGGATCTTTCGGTAAAAGGTTTTTGGATGGACATACATGAAGTCACCAATGCCCAGTATCAGAGATTTATAGATGAAACGGGCTATATAACACTGGCAGAGAAAAAACCTGAATGGGAAGACCTCAAGAAACAGCTACCTCCCGGCACACCTAAACCTGACGACTCACTTTTGGTCGCCGGATCTATGGTGTTTAGCCCTCCACCTTACGCTGTTCCTACTCAGGATATTTCACTCTGGTGGGTATGGGTAGAAGGGGCCAGCTGGAAAAATCCTGATGGGCCTGAATCAGATTTGGAAGGAAAGGAAAACCATCCGGTAGTCCATATCGCTTATGAAGATGCCAAAGCTTATGCCGAGTGGGCAGGAAAACGGCTGCCTACGGAAATTGAATGGGAATTTGCCGCACGAGGCGGAGCGCAGGGCAAGCGTTTTGCATGGGGTGATGAATTAACTCCAAACGGAGAATATCTCGCTAATACTTTTCAGGGAGATTTTCCACACGACAATCAAAACCTAGACGGATTCGAAGGTTCATCCCCTGTTAAATCTTTTGCTCCAAATACCTTCGGGCTTTACGATATGATTGGCAATGTCTGGGAATTGACGGACGATTGGTATGACGCATTGAAATATGCCAGACTAGCCGGCCAAGCTCCGAAACTGGATGCTAATATGAAGCCATGCTACAATCCCGACAATCCCTACGCAATGGAGCGCGTGATCAAAGGCGGCTCATTCCTATGTGCGGATAATTACTGTGTAAACTACAGACCTTCTGCGCGCCAGGGCAAAGCTTTTGATAGCGGCACATCCAATGTAGGCTTCAGATTGGTGAAAGATGCCGAGGAGAATACGATTAGTATGAAGTAAAAATTAATCCCTTTGGCAAAGACTGATGAACTTTATATTAACATTTCTTTTAATAATACAGCTCTATTCAGAAAAACTTTGCGATTGCTATTTCCCAGAAGATTTGGCAAGTGCACAAAAGTTGAATTATGAAGAAAGTACCCTTATTTTTTTAGGGAAAATTGTCGAAAGAAATGACGATGGGTCTTTCAAATTTGAAGTTTTGGAAACTCTTAAGGGGGAAGAGTTGGAAGATGTAATTGGATCTCTCACTGATTCATGTACAATTTTCCCAAATGACGATGAAGAATTTTGGCTAGTGTACACAAATAGCCCTAATTCAGATGGATTTATTACAATGTCTCAATGCGGGCTTTCAAGAAGCTTTAAATTCCCTTATTTATTGAAGTTTACAAATCCACCCCCACCACCACATCCAACGGATCCATCTTTGCAGCTTGAATCCGAACTTGAGGATTCAAAACACAGGATTGAAGTGCTAGAAATCCTCAAATCAGAAATTGAACAATTGAGAAAATGGAAGGAACTCAAATAAATCCAATAAACCCTAACACTAGCGAACTTTGCGTCTCCCTTCGTGTCCTCTGTGGTTAAAATAAACTTTTACAAATCGTAGCCGCCGTTCGTGTCATCACGAACGGATGAAAGTTCAAATCAGATTCTGCTTCCGGAGAAGCAGGATAACTTGGCCATGGTTACATTGATGCCTTACGCTATCATACTGCACACTAGTCTGCCTCCGGAAAAGGACAATTTATACCATACTACATTCACAAAGCTCACGACAGCGAACTTTGCGTCTCCCTTCGTGTCCTCTGGGGTTAAAATAAACTTTTACAAATATCCCTTGGTAATCCGCTGAATATACTTGCCCAAGATATCAAACTCCAGATTGACTAAGTCTCCGGAAACAAGCTGATGAAAGTTGGTGAATTCATAAGTATAAGGAATGATCGCGACAGAAAAACTTCCGGGTCTGGAATTGAAGCAGGTCAAACTTGTACCGTTGACGGTGATTGAGCCTTTCTCCACTGTCACATTTCCCAGGTCATGATCAAACGCTATCTCGAAAATCCATGATCCATCCTGATCCGTGATACTTTTCACTTGGCCTACCTGATCCACATGACCTTGCACGATATGCCCGTCAAATCGGCCATTGGCCGGCATGCAGCGTTCCAAATTGACTTTCTTGCCCACTTTCCATTGGGACAAATTCGTTTTCTGAAGGGTCTCATCGATTGCAGTCACCCGATACGAATCAGGAGTAGTCTGTACCACAGTCAGACAAACGCCATCATGGGCCAAGGACTGGTCGATTTTCAATTCCGAAGCGAGAGAAGAGTCAATATCAAAATGGACATTGGTGCCATCATGTGTTATATTGCCAATGGTGCCGAAGGCTTCTATTATTCCTGTAAACATGGAGTTCAATTTAACTTTCAAAGATTCAATGACTAAGCAATAAATGCCCGATTCAAGTTCAAATTAAGCCAAATAATCTTTTATCTTCGACCGCAGAACCATAAAAAAACCATGCCCCTACTCAAACTCGAAGACACATATTTACATAAAGGAAAACGAAGGGCTTTAGTGGCTTTGCTTAGGGAAAAAGGAATAAAAAGTGAGCGTGTACTTCAGGCTATCAATACCTTACCAAGACATTTTTTCTTCGATTCAGCACTGATTTCCCATGCATATGAGGACAAAGCCTTCCCTATTGGAGAAGGACAGACTATTTCCCAACCCTACACTGTTGCTTTTCAGACTGAGCTTTTGGAGATCAGAGAAGGTGATAGAGTATTGGAAATAGGAACAGGATCAGGATATCAGGGAAGTATCCTGCATCTTCTTGGCGCAGAAGTATTTACAATAGAGTACCAGAAAAAATTATTCGAGGGTACCAAGCGATTTTTGACCAGATTGGGAATCGAAATGCATCTCTTCTACGGAGACGGGACGGGTGGACTTCCTGCTTATGCTCCCTATGATAAAATAATTGTCACCGCAGGTGCCCCTGTAGTCCCTGAAGCGTTGATTCAGCAATTGAAAATTGGAGGAATACTCGTAATCCCAGTGGGCGACAAGCGCAGACAAACCATGCTTAAAATCACCAAGAAATCTAATACAAAGGTTGATCGGGAAGAATATGAAGGCTTTGCTTTTGTACCTCTTTTAGGAAAAGACGGCTGGGGACAATCATAAATCTAAAATTTGAGATTTATGGAATTTCAAATTTTATCGGAATAATATTCTGGTCATTTTCGAAATTTATTTTCCTACCAAATTTTATTTCTATTTTTGTTAAAATTTGGATTTATGAGTATCAAGAAATTTGCAAGAGAATCGTCAGTGATCATGACCGAAATGGTCCTTCCCAATGACACCAATACACTAAACAACCTTATGGGAGGTAAGCTTATGCACTGGATGGATGTAGTGGCTGCCATAGCTGCCCAAAAGCATTCCAATAGCATAGTGGTGACTGCCTCTGCGGATAATATTTCTTTTCAGGAACCTATCGCCCTGGGCAATGTGGTAACACTGAAAGCTCAAGTGACCCGTGCGTTCAACTCTTCCATGGAGGTCTTTATAGAAGTGACTGCGGAAGATATTCCTGCAAATAAAAAAATAATGACCCACCGGGCATTTTTCACCTTTGTGGCTGTGGATGAGAACAACAAGCCTTCAAGAATTCCGGAGCTAATTCCTGAGACGCCGGAGGAAATAGAAAATTTCGAAGGTGCCCTTAGAAGAAGACAGTTGAGGTTAGTGCTTGCAAAAAGAATGAAGCCGGAAGATGCCGTGGAACTGAAATCCATTTTCAACCTGGATTGAGTTAACTTAAAAACATTAAAATTCGAGGGGTGATAGATATATTAATCCCTCTTTTTTTGTGTTAAGGCGATTTTTGAGCAATTTCCCGATATGGAAAATATGAGCATTCAGGAGCTCCAGCACATCATCACCGAGGAACTTTTTTTCTTCGAAAAAGATCCTACCCCCGATCCGGTCAAACAGTACACAAATCCTACCGTGGAAACGGAAAAACCAAAGACTCTTCCGAAAACAGTACCCATCGATAGTGGCATTCCTCCCATAGAGGAGTTGAAGCCGGAGCCATTGATTGTTCGCGGAAAATTTGAAAAGGGAATTTTGGTGCTGCATGAAGAGCAACAATTGCGGCCTGAAGTGATGGAAATGTTGGTAAATATGGTCAATGCCGTAGGACATTCGATGAATGAGGTGGGATTACTGTCATCAGAGGAATTGGAAGGGAGAAGCTTGACGGATCTATATGATCTGAATGCACACATCGTACTTAAATTTGGACGATTAAAACATCCCATCAATGCCCTTCCTGCGTCGGACTACCAAATACATACAGAAGGCGAAACGGAATATCTTTTCGCAGACGCACTAAGCACCATAGCCGAAGATAAAGTTCTAAAAGGCAAACTTTGGAACACCCTAAAAGTCCTCTTTAACCTATCAAAAAAATAATGAGCCTTACACCCCAACAACACACCTGGGCAAAGCGATTTCGCTGGATTTCACTAATTGAAGGAATATCCTTTCTGGTATTGCTTCTGATCGCCATGCCACTCAAATACATGTTGGATTATCCACTGGCGGTGAAATATGTGGGCTGGGCTCACGGGTTGCTTTTCATTCTCTACATCTATGTGGTCTTCCCTACTGCTCATAAATTAAAATGGACTTTCAGCAGAACGTTCTTTGCGCTTATTGCTTCGGTCTTACCTTTTGGTCCATTTATTTTTGATAGAAACTTGAAGAAAAGCCAGCATGTGGATTTATAAGTAATGGCACTAATCAGTAAAAAGAAGCAGATTTTCCCCATTAGTCAAGGGCTGAGGCGCTATCTGATTAAGTATTCCAGAGAAGTGGACATTCCTATCCACTACCACGAATTGCTTCGCTACTCTAGTTCTATTGCCCTCTACGATTCCAAAGAACAGGACACACTGTGGGAGACAGTCTTCTATGAGCAATCCGATAGGGAAGAGATTCATCTGAACGTCAAAAAAATCTATGCTTTGCTGAAAGCCGGCGGGGACATGTCCGTGATGGAGCATCTATATGTGGATAGAATTGATCTTTGCGTGTATGGAAACACCCAACCTTTCCGCGTGAGGATAGTGAATAGAATCAACGATAATTTCGATTATTTCTATATCAAAAATGCCGATGCATCAAGGGTTTACGGTCTAGAACTGGAACATTTACTTTCACCCAATAGAATCTCTTACCTGGTACATCAAAACACCCTAATAGAAGAACATATTGCGGGAATTCCCGGAGATCTATTCATGCGGGCACACTTGGAAGATCCCCATCTGAATCCGATTCGACTGGCAAAGGAATTTGTCAAATTCAACGAGCGCTGCTTTGTGAGATTACTCGGGGATATGCACTCCTCAAATTTTGTAATTGACGTCACCCCGGATTTTGAAGAGACCCACTATAGAATCCGGGCGATTGATTTTGACCAGCAATCCTATGAGGGTAAAAAATCTATCTATTTACCCCAATATTTTAAAGAGAACAATGGCTTGATTCAACTGGGAATGAAGTACATCACCCCGGAATCTATGGTCCAATACCAGAAAGAAGAGCGTGCACTGATCGCTACACGACTCAAATCTTCCCGGCAGGGTATTTTTGATATTCTGCGCTCAATGGAGAATGACACGATCTCCCTACCGGAAAATATTGCCTCTTTGAGGGCAGAATTAGCAAGGTACTATTCAAACAACAAGTTCTTGGAATGCACCAATATGGGACAAATCCTGCGAACAAGCCTTGAAGAGCTTATTAAGAAATAATTTAAGCCTTTTTCACTCCGACAAGTTCTCCGAGTTGTTCTTGAGTCAAGTTTCTTTCTTTACGGGCTTTTTAAATATTAATGATTATCCGCAATGATGCCAATAACTATATTTTCGTTGCTTTATTGGCTGGAAGACCCGCCAAGGCGAGGCAGGCCGATGACGGACGACCGAAGTAGCTCATCGCGAAAGTTTGCCAAATCCTATATTGCTTTTGTTTCTTTACTGGCAGAAAAGTGATAAAAGCATTATAGGATTCTAGCGTCAAGACCTAGCGTACTGTGACACCTCTTCCGTCTCCCGTCTTCCATCTAGTATAACCAGGCACCATTGCGGATAATCATATATTACTTCACCAATCTTCTCAAATAACCTCCGTAGCCACTTTTTCCCAGTTTATCAGCAGCCTGAAGTAATTTTTCCTCGCCGATAAAGCCCGCCCTATACGCTATTTCCTCAATACAACCGATTTTCAAGCCCTGGCGCTCTTCGATTACTTCCACGAATTGTGCTGCCTGCAAGAGAGATTGATGAGTACCTGTATCCAACCAGGCAGTTCCCCTATTCAGTATTGCCACCTGAAGTTCACCCAGTTTCAGGTATTCGTTGTTGATGTCAGTTATTTCCAGTTCTCCCCGTGGACTCGGTTTAATTTTCTTTGCAATTTCCACCACTCTGTTATCGTAAAAATAAAGCCCCGGCACAGCAAAATTAGATTTTGGGTTGGTAGGTTTTTCCTCGATGCTAATCGCTTTCTGGTTCCCATCAAATTCCACCACACCGTATCTCTCCGGATCATTTACATGGTAGGCAAACACTACGCCGCCGTCAGTATCAGTATAAGCCTGCAACGTTTTATGAAGTCCTGATCCATAGAAAATATTATCTCCGAGGATCAAAGCTACTTTATCGTTCCCGATAAATTTCTCACCGATGATAAATGCCTGAGCCAGACCATCCGGGCTTGGCTGCACCGCATATTCAAACGAGCAGCCAACTTGAGAGCCATCGCCCAAAAGTCGCTGAAAAGCTTCACTGTCTTCAGGAGTAGTTATAATCAATACTTCCTTGATTCCTGCCATCATCAATACAGACAGTGGATAATAGATCATTGGCTTATCATAAACAGGCATCAGCTGCTTACTTACGGATATAGTCAAAGGATAAAGGCGTGTGCCGGATCCACCGGCCAAAATAATTCCCTTCATATATTTTTAAGTTGTATAAGTTTAATATTCATCGCTCAGCATTTCAATAATGAATCCATATTTGACTGCCATCCATTAATTCTTTCTTAATTTCAATGAAATAATTGAGGCAAATCCGGATCAAAACGACTGAAAGTTAAAAGCAGATTAACGCTTAAAGCTACGGAAAGGGCAACTATTAAAAAAATAAGATATGAACAGAACGATACTTTACCTTTCCATCCTGAGCATTTTAGCGCTCGCCTATTGCAAGCCAAAGCCTCAAATCACCTTTGAATCCATCGTGACAGAGGAATTTAGACCTTCCTATCATTTCACACCTGAATCAGGCTGGATGAATGACCCAAATGGTTTGATCTATTTGGATGGAGAGTATCACCTTTTTTATCAGTATTATCCGGACAGCACAGTCTGGGGACCTATGCATTGGGGACATGCTGTTTCCACCGATTTATTAAAATGGGAACCACTTCCAATAGCACTTTATCCGGATAGTCTGGGATATATTTTCTCGGGAAGCGCCGTTTTTGATGCCGAAAACAGTTCCGGGTTAGGGACTAACGAGAACCCTCCGATGGTTGCTGTTTTCACCTATCACAATGCTGAAGAAGCTGAGACTTCATCAGACACATTTCAACACCAAGCTATTGCGTTTTCGTTGGACAAAGGCAGAACTTGGGAGAAATATGAAGGCAATCCTGTCTTGCCCAATCCGGGAATCCGGGACTTCCGTGATCCCAAAGTCTCCCAAATCACAAATCCTGACGGTTCCAACTCATGGATAATGACGTTGGCTGTTCTTGATCAGATTAATTTCTATAGCTCCCCGGATTTGAAAAACTGGAGGTTGATGGGAGAATTTGGAAAGAACATTGGAGCACATGGAGGGGTCTGGGAATGCCCGGATTTGCTTCCTTTCAAAACTCCTTCAGGGGAAACCAAATGGGTTTTGCTGGTCAGTATAAATCCCGGCGGGCCTCAGAATGGATCTGCTACCCAATATTTTATCGGTGACTTCGTGAATGGGAAATTCACACCCGACGACACCATGATCCGCTGGCTGGACTATGGTCCGGACAATTACGCCGGGGTTACTTGGAGTAATCTTCCTACTGAGCAAAACAGAACACTTTTCATAGGCTGGATGAGCAACTGGCTCTATGCTAATGTGGTTCCTACAAAAGCATGGAGATCCGCAATGACTGTTCCGAGAGAATTAAGCCTATTCGACGTAGACGGCACTTTGCTGCTGAAGTCCGCTCCTGCGGATGAACTTGAAAAACTACGTTCTGAAGAATATGGAGTAAGTCAAGAAATTTCCGAGCTACCTTCTGAAGCTATAGAAATCACTGCAAATGTCAATTCAGATTCTTTCTCAGTAACCTTATCAAATGAACTTGGTGAAAATCTTGTAATCTCGAAAGAAAACGGACTCGTGAGCATAGACCGGAGAAATGCTGGTAAAAGTGATTTTCATCGGGATTTTGCGGCAATCCATTCCGCACCTATGAGCTGGGAGGCAAAAGATATCAGGATATATCTGGACGCATCATCCATTGAATTATTTGTCAATGATGGAGAATTGGTGATGACATCCATCCTGTTTCCGTCTAGTCCGTGGAAAAATATTGCAGTTTCCAAAAACATCAGCTCGTTAAAAATTTTTAATTTGAAAAAATAAAACCAAATCACCCTTAACTTGCTGCTTTAATACCCGTTAATTCGAATTAAAATAGGTATACCTAATGAAAAAACAGCTATCAATCGTGATGATTTCCCTCAGTTGGGTCATAGGATTTATGGCTGTTTTTGCTTTTTCCGGCACAGTTGAAGCTTCGGAAAATAACCGTTCCCATGAGTCTGTTTCCAGTTTAGTACAGTTTTCCTCTAACCAATTTAATGCAGGGACTGAGCTTCTCGAAATCCCTGAATTCAAAATTGACTGGAGTTTAAATGCAAAACTGAATCCGGAATGGTATGTTGATCTACTCACTCCCGGCAAAGTTTATTTAGCTTCTTCCTTTTTCAAAAAGTCAGTTCCACTTTTTGACGTTAAGGACACATTCATACATTTTTTCTACACTTGGTAAGATCGAATAGAATAACCGCTACAGTCTAGCACCTCACAAATTTCTATTCATTTAACCCTTTTTCTTATGATCTCAATAGATCCTGTCACACTAGTTGTGTCATCACTCGCAATGGTGGCTACCGCCTCACCATTTGTATATTACAGTTATAAACTTAAAAAAATAAGCAGTGCGCAGCTCGCCTCTTTTGAGGAGTTTTCGGTAGCCAAAAATGTGGTACCAACTCAGCATGAGCGATGGAGAAATCACTATCATTTAGGCCTGGATAACCAATCCAAAAAGCTGATTTACCACCGATTTGGCAGCTATCCTGAGCAAAGCCTGATAGACTTGGGTGAGGTAGGCAAAGTCAGTATTCAAGAGAAAATCCGTAAGGTACCGGTAGGAAAAGAGACGCGCTATATCCTGGACTTTCTGGCTTTGCAGTTCCACTTCAAGGACGCCTCCCATTCCCCAAAGACAATTGAAATCTATGATGGAGAGCTCTTCAGCGACATGGCAGGAGAACGTGGAATTGCAGAAAAATGGCAGAAAATCCTAGAAGCTCAGCTTAGAGATTAGCAAGGCAACATATATCCCAACTTAGCCACGACAGGAAGTGAAACTGTAGTGGTTTGGTTGATTGTAAAAAGACTCAGTTAGCTAACTGGGTCTTTTTTTTGATCCCGGATATGATACCCCAGGCTAAAGTTGATTATTTTGTAATATTACTTAAGGTCCAAACACACAAACACCATGTCTGACACTCCTATCCATAAGGAATATTCCAACGGAGAAGTAACCATCACCTGGGAACCTCACAAATGCATTCATTCCAAGAAGTGTATCAGGGGCTTGAATTCAGTTTTTGATTTTGAACGAAGACCCTGGATCAATGCCGAAGGAGACAGTACAGAAGCCATTGTAAAACAAATAGATGCTTGCCCTAGCGGTGCGTTGGGGTATTACTTTGCAGACCGGGAGGAGAAAAGTGTAGGAAATGTAACCTCGGAGCAAATGGTAGAAGTAATCCCGAATGGCCCTCTGATGGTCTATGGTAACCTCCAAGTCAAACTTCCCAATGACCGTCTTATTAATCAGAGTAAGGTGTCTGCATTCTGCAGATGCGGATCCAGCCAGAACAAGCCTTTTTGTGACGGCTCTCACAAGAAAATAAATTTCCAAGGCTAAAGCCTATATTCATGCGTAAAGTACTCGTTCTTTTTGCCCACCCAAAATTTGAACATTCCAAAGTTAATCAGGCGCTTATCCAAGCTATCTCAGGATTGGAGAATGTGGAGATCCGGGATTTATATGAGCTATATCCTGATTTCAATATTTCTATTCAGGCCGAACAGGAAGCCCTATTTGAAGCTGAAGTGATCATCTGGCATCATCCTATTTATTGGTACTCTTGCCCCCCACTTATGAAACAGTGGATAGACTTGGTGCTGGAATTTGCTTGGGCTTATGGACCTGGTGGCATTTATCTTAAGGGAAAATATGTGATAAACACTATCACTACGGGTGGATCCCAAGAAGCTTACCAATATAATGGCAGAAACAACTTTAAAATCGAGGATTTCCTTCGCCCCTTCGAACAAACGGCCAAACTCTGCAATATGACCTATTTGACCCAATTTCATGTACCCGGAACCCACAAAATCACAGATTCTGAACTAATCCAAAAAGCAGATTTGTACAGGGAATTTCTGCTCAGTCTAAGAGATTCAAATGATCTTAGTGCTTTCCAAAAACAATAAAATTTGAACTTATGAGTGGATTTTTGGTCAATGCCATCCTATACATCATAGCGGCAATAGTATGCGTTCCTATTTCAAAAAAACTTGGGATGGGCTCTGTTTTAGGCTACTTAATAGCCGGAATATTAATAGGCCCATACCTGCTCGGTTTTATTACCAACGAGGGCCAGGGTCAAGACATCATGCATGCGACGGAGTTTGGGGTAGTGATGATGCTATTCATTATCGGCTTGGAACTAGAACCCAGAAGCCTCTGGAAAATGCGCCAATTGATTTTACAAGTTGGATTGAGCCAAGTCTTGGTTACTGCCGCATTGATTTTTGGAGTTGGAATACTTCTCGATGTCCAATGGCAAATATCACTTGCAGTAGGTCTGTCTATGGCACTGTCATCTACTGCCATCGTACTACAATCCCTTAAAGAGAAAAATCAGATGAACAGTGCGAATGGGAGGCTTTCATTCGGGGTGTTATTGATGCAGGATATCGCCGTCATTCCCATCCTGGCTCTATTGCCATTGCTAATCACAGGTGAGACAGCCTCCTCAGCCCATGCTTCTGGGATTCATAGCTGGATCGATAGCCTACCCGGATGGGCTCAGACCTTATCCATTTTTGGAGCTATAGGAATAGTCGTACTCTTGGGACAGTTCGGCTTTGGCCCACTTCTCAACTGGGTGGCAAAGAGCAGGCTGCGGGAACTCTTTACAGCTTCTGCATTGCTGATAGTAGTAGGGATATCCTTCCTCATGGAGCTGGTGGGCTTGAGCCCCGCCCTGGGTGCATTTCTGGCCGGAGTCATTCTTGCCAACTCTCCTTACAAGCATGCACTGGAATCCGATTTAGAACCTTTTAAAGGTTTACTTCTTGGTTTGTTCTTCATGGCCGTCGGATCTACAATCAACTTCAATTTGATATTCGCTAACGCCTTCAACATAATTTCCATTACACTTGGGGTTATCGTATTGAAAACAGTCATTTTATTGATTATAGGTAAATCCAAAAAATTAAGCCTGACTAACAATCTCAGCTTTGCCATAGGTCTCTCTCAAGTTGGAGAATTCTCATTTGTCACCTATGCGTTTGCCCTTCAGCTTGGCATTTTTGACCAGTCAATATCCGATACGTTGATGGCCGTGACTGCTCTCAGTATGACCGTCACTCCTATCCTCGCAGTACTACTAGACAAAGTCATCAATCCTGCCATTAATAAAAAACATGTGGAACCTGAAAAAGAAATGGACAGTATCGATGAGCGCAATAAGGTAATTCTTGTTGGATTTGGACATTTTGGATCCACACTTGGACGATTTCTAAGAGCAAACGGTGTAGAGGCCACCATTCTGGATTCGGATCCCGATCGGGTAGAATACCTGCGAAAAATGGGTTTCAAAGTGTATTTTGGTGATGGAACCCGAAGTGAATTGCTTCATTCGGCAGGAGCAGGTGAAGCATCCATTCTGATTTCTGCGGTAGACGTTACAGAATACAGCATGAAGCTAGTCGAGGTGTGCAAAGAGGAATTCCCGCATTTGGAAGTGATGGTGCGTGCCAAAAACAGATACGATGCTTTTGAACTGATGGAAGTAGGCGTGAAAAACATCTATAGAGAGCATCTGGATACATCCATTAGAATGGGGGAAGATGTGTTGAAGAAACTTGGTTTCAGAGCGCACACCGTACACAGACTCGCAAAGCAATTCCGTGATTATGACGAGAAAGCATTGAAAGTATTGGTAAATTTCAAAGACAATAAAGACGAGTATATTTCCAAAAACCGACAACAGATCGAGATGCAGGAAAGCCTCCTATCGAGTGAATTGATTCGAAAATTTTCCGTAAATGACCATGCCTGGGACAGCGATTCTATCAAAGAAGTAGAAAATCCGGAAATAAAATTTAAATAAAATTAGAATATTAAACAGTGTTTAATTAATTTTGAACGTTCAAGAAAATACAATGGGGATTACGGATCGCAAAGAAAGAGAGAAGGAGGAACTGAAGGAGACAATTCTTAAGGCTGCAAAAACTTTGTTTTTGGAAAAAGGAGTTGAAAAGACTTCTATGAGAAATATTGCCGATAGAATTGAATACAGTCCAGGTATAATTTACCATTACTTCAAAGATAAAAACGAAATTTTCCACGCATTACATCAGGAGGGCTTTAAAGCGCTTGGTGAAAAAATGGAAATCCTTTCTGTCATCCGGGATCCATTAGAACGCTTGAAAGTAATGGGGAAAATATATGTGAAATTTGCAATGGAAAACCCTGACATGTATGATCTTATGTTTATAAAGGAGGCTCCATTGTGCCATGTGTTTGATTCAGAAAAGGAAGAATGGATAGAAGGAGGAGGAGCATTCAATAGTCTCCGCATGACCATAGAGGAATCTCTAGCCCAAGGATACTTCCCCGGTCATGAGTCAGAATCCTTGGCTTATATGGTATGGTCTGTTGTACATGGGTTGGTATCCCTGCACATCCGAAAACGATGTGAGGTAATAGATTTAACCCGCAGGGAAAATATTGTGGACGAGGGGCTGGATGCTTTCTTTAAACTATTGGGGTAGCTCCCCTTTTTTTTACCCATGCATTAAACACTGTTTATTAAATCAACGATGTATAAAAATGAATACTAAGATTGGAATATTACTTACCCTACTCTGCTTAATCCTAAGCCTATCGTCTCCTGCTCAAGGTGTTTTGGCAGAATATATCCAAGAAGGGATTGATAATAATCTGGTTCTGAAAGAAAAGAACATTTCTATCGAGCACAGCAATCTGGCGCTCAAAGATGCCAAGAGTTATTTCTTACCTGCAGTTGATTTTGGAATGACCTATAATCTCGCTAAAGGCGGTCGAACGATTGATTTTCCGGTTGGAGACTTACTCAATGACGTGTACAGTACTCTAAACGCCCTGACGCAATCGTCCCAATTCCATCAGCTGGAAAATGTCAAAGTCAACTTTCTCGCCAATAACTTTTATGATGCGAGATTCAGAGTGAGTATGCCACTCATTAACCCTCATCTCTCCTACCAAAAAGACATTCGTGAAAAACAGGTACAAGTTTCGGAATACGATCTAGCCATCTACAAAGCCACACTAATCCAAGATATCAAGCTTGCCTATTTCGACTTTTGCACCGCCCATACAGCAATAGAAGTGATCAAAAGCTCCAAGAAACTGGTAGATCAGAATCTTAAAGACAATCAATCACTTCTCGAAAACGGAAAAGGGCTTCCCGCATCGGTATTGCGTGCCGAAAGCGAAGTAGAGAATATCAACGCGCTGATGATTGAAGCTGAGAACAGAAAAAAAAATGCAAGCTATTACCTCAATTTCCTCCTAAACAGACCATTAGAAACTGAACTGATTTTCGAGGAACAATATCCTGATTGGGAAAAAATCAACAGCATGGCATTGGAAGACAATCTCTCATACAGACCTGAGCTTCTTCGTATAGCCACTTTCCATTCCATTCAGGAAACTCAATTGAAATCCAGTAAGAATTATTGGATTCCCAGACTCAACACTTTTGCCGATCTGGGAAGTCAAGCCTTCAATTTCGATGTCAGTAACCAAGACAGTCCCTATGTATTTTTCGGTCTTAACCTTTCCATGCCCATTTTTCAAGGAAGTAGAAATAGATATCAAATACAGCGCTCACAGCTTGATATGGAAAATATCTCCATTCAAGAACGCTTAATAGAGAATAAACTAAGCATTGATCTCAAAGTCGCCAAAAACCAATTGAGAACTAGCGAAGCTTCTTTTCACACTGCCGAAAAAAAGGAGGACTCTTCAGACGCTTATCTCAGATTAGTCAGCAGGGGATTTAAGGAAGGTGCATATTCCCTAATAGAATTTATAGATGCCAGAAATCAATACACTCAAGCTGCTCTACAGAAAACGATCAATGCGTACGCCCTTCTGAAAGCCCAAGCCACACTCGAAAGACAACTGCTCACTGACTCTTATTAACTATGAAAAAAGTCACTTATATCTCATCTATTCTCCTACTCGCAGGATTACTCTATGCCTGCGGTCAAGCAGAATCCAAAAGTCCAATTCCCTCTAAGGGAGAAATAATCCCTGTAAAAGTGCAACGGCTACAAAAAGGAAGCTTCTATACTCCGATTTCTGCCAGCGGCAATTTCACAACCAAGAATGAAACGGTATTGTCATTCAAAGTTGGAGGTATTGTTTCCAAAATATATGTACAAGAAGGAGAGGAAGTCAAGAAAGGGCAGTTACTCGCCTCCTTAAATTTGACCGAAATTCAAACAGGGCTGAATCAAGCAAAAATCGGGTTGGAAAAAGCCAGAAGGGACTTTGAACGGGCTTCTAGACTTTATGCCGATAGTGTCGCTACGTTAGAACAAAAGCAAAATTCCGAAACTGCCTTAGAGATGGCAGAGCAGCAATTCAAAGCCGCTGAGTTTAATCTGGAGCATTCGCAGATCAGGGCAAATCAAAGTGGATTTGTCTTGTCCAAGTATGTCAATGAAGGACAGCAAGTAACTTCCGGAGCACCGGTGCTGCGTACCAATGGGGCGGATGATAATTCCTGGGTATTCCAGACCAGCGTAAATGACCAAAATTGGTCTTCAATTTCTCTCGGTGACTCTGTCAGCTTAATGACTGACATAGGAGGCAACAGTGTATTCTCGGGAAAGGCAGTCCGCAAGAGTCAGGCTGCCGATCCTGTCACAGGTGCTTTTTGGATAGAAATTTCTCCAGACCACCCCTCCGGGTTAAAGCTGGCTTCCGGCATTTTTGGCAGGGCGACTATTTTCCCCAGCAATAAAATGGAAGCATGGGAGATTCCTTACGAATCGCTTCTCGATGCAAGTGGAGATCAGGGGTATGTCTTCGCCTCCAAAGATGGAAAAACAGCTGAAAAAGTAAAGGTAAAGCTGGGCAAAATCTCATCGCAGTCTGTGCAGGTAATCGAGGGGCTATCAGGGTATTCATTCTTGATTATTTCAGGCTCCGCCTACCTCACTGATCAGTCTCAAATCCAAATCCGGAACTAAGATGAGGATATCAGATTTTGCGGTAAAAAATTATCAGTTTACGCTGATCATATTCCTGATGACTGTGGCCCTAGGGCTGACTACTTTTCTGAATATGCCCCGAAGCGAAGATCCTGTGATAGAAGCTCCACAGTTTCCTGTAGTAGTGGTTTATCCCGGTGCGAGTCCTGAAGACATGGAGGAACTGGTGGTAGATCCGCTGGAAAAGGCAATCTATGGACTGGAGGACATCAAGCGCATTAAGACTGAAATAAAAGACGGTGTGGCAGTGATCTTCGTAGAGTACAACTACAATGAAGATGTAAATGAGAAGTATCAGGAATTAGTAAGAGAAATAAACGCTCTCCGTCCCGATCTTCCCCAGGATATTCATAGCATAAAGGTTCAGAAAGTCAGGCCATCTGATGTAAACATTCTACAACTCGCCTTGATCTCAGAAAATGCTTCCAAAGAGCAGATGAAGCTCTTTGCGGACAGACTTCAGGACGTTTTGGAAAAAATCTCCGAGTTGAAAAAAGTGGAAATTCATGGAATTCCTGATCAGATTGTACGCATCGATCTGAATCTGGATAAGACCGCTGAAATGAATATTCCCGTCAATGCAATTATTGGTAGCATTCAAAGCGAACTTGCCAATATTCCGGGAGGATCAGTGGAAGCAGGAAGCAAGACTTTCAATGTGAAAACAAGTGGAAATTATACCTCTGCAGCCGAAATTGCCCAGACAATAATCTCTTCTTATCAGGGAAAAAACATTGCCCTCAAGGACGTTGCTTCAGTTCAAAATGACTTCGAAGATCCCCAGCATATCACAAGACTAAATGGCTACCGCTCTGTGTTTCTCACGGCAGCAATGAAAGAAGGGAATAATATTTCTGCACTGCAGGAAAAGTACCTCCCGGTACTCGATAGTTTTCGATCAGAGTTGCCGGAAAATATTGCTCTGGTAACTGCTTTTGATCAGGCAGACTATGTAAACAGGCGACTCAGTGGACTGGGGATGGATTTTATGATTGCAATAGGGTTGGTATTTGTGACGCTCCTTCCCTTGGGAAATCGTGCTTCACTGATCGTCATGATCTCCATTCCTCTTTCCCTCGCCATTGGACTGGTACTTCTCAATGCCTTTGGGTTTGGCCTTAATCAGCTAAGTATAGTCGGGCTGGTGGTTGCATTGGGACTTTTGGTAGATGATAGCATCGTGGTGGTAGAAAACATTGAACGATGGATAAGGGAAGGCTATTCCAGACGTGATTCAGCACTTTTGGCCACCAAGCAGATCTCTGTGTCTGTGGTCGGCTGCACGGTAACTTTGATCATTGCTTTTATGCCTTTGGTTTTCCTGCCGGAAGGCTCCGGAGACTTTATTCGCAGTCTGCCTTTGGCAGTGATCATGAGTGTGCTTGCCTCTATGCTGGTTTCGCTCACGATCATTCCATTTCTTTCATCACGCCTTCTGAAAGAACACAATGGCAAAGAAAATCCTATTCTAATCTTCGTACAAAAAGGAATACATGCCACCTATGCTCCCATTTTAGAAAAGGCACTTCTAAAGCCTGTCCGCACGCTTTTGATTGCAGGCGGAATATTTGGCGCCTCACTGGTACTTTTTCCCATCATTGGTTTTAGCCTTTTCCCTCCATCCGAAAAACCACAGTTCCTCATCAATATCACTACTCCCCTACAATCCAATCTGGCTACAACTGATCTGGTAGCAAAGGAAGTGGAAGCGGAACTCAGCAAAATGCCGGAGTTGATGAATTTCTCCACCAATGTGGGAAAGGGAAATCCCAGAATCTATTACAACGAAATCCCCGAAAATGAACGAACAGATTATGCCCAGATTTTTGTCCAGCTAGATCCTGCGACTACCCCACCCCGGAAAATGGAGTTAATCGAAGAACTAAAAAGCAAATTCATAGACTATGCTGGTGCGAAAATAGAAGTTAAAAACTTCGAACAGGGTCCACCGGTAACTGCTCCTGTAGAAGTACGGCTCAGTGGAAAAAATCTTGATACACTCCGGAATTTGGCTTCCCAAGTCGAAACGCTTCTCAAAAACACTGAGGGTACGCTTTACATCAATAATCCTGTTGCCCATCTCAAAACGGACATCAGAGTCGCTATCCAAAAAGATAAAGCACGGCAATTGGGCATCAATATTTCGGATATAGACCGGACCGTAAGAATGGCTATAGCTGGATTGAATCTTGGCTCATTTACAGATGAACTGGGTTCTGAAAGGGACATCATCGTCACCAGCCCAAGAATGGGAAGAGCTACATTAGAGAACTTTAATGGCCTTCATGTCAACAATCAGCTGGGAGCAGGAATCCCACTTTCCCAGGTTATGAATCTTAAATTGGAAAGCAGCAATCTATCGATAGATCATTATAATAAAATCAGATCCGTTTCACTATCGGCCTTCGTAAACCCTAACTACCTGAATGACCGGGTGATCAATGACGTAATCTCCAAAATGGAGCAGGTTAATTTACCGGACGGATATAGCTTTGCGATGGGAGGAGAATACGAAACCCGTCAAGAGTCATTTGCAGGGTTCAATACAGTAATCATCGTCACTGTATTCCTATTTATTGCTGTGCTAATTTTGCTTTTCAAGACCTTTAAGAGCACAATTATTGTACTGTCAGTCATTCCGCTGGGAATGGTTGGTGCATTAATTGCACTTTGGGCAACCGGAAATTCTTTATCCTTTGTTGCCATTATTGGTCTGATTGCTCTGGCGGGAATAGAAGTAAAGACCTCAATTTTGCTGGTGGATTTTACAAACCAACTCAGATTGGAGGGCAAAGCACTGAATGAAGCAATTCGTGAAGCAGGAGAAGTTCGCTTCTTGCCTATCGTGCTTACCACGGTCACTGCTATCGGTGGATTAATCCCAATCGCGGTATCTACCAATCCACTCATCTCGCCACTTGCTATAGTTTTGATCGGCGGATTAATCAGTTCCACGCTTCTTTCCAGAATAGTCACCCCTGTCATGTATAAGCTACTCCCTCCAAAAATAGAATACGATGAGCCAACACTTCACCCAACTAATTAGGCTTGCTTAAAAATACCTGCAAGCCCTAATTAAAAAGCCATTGAGGTATCAAAGGATTAGCAAGGAAAGTCAACATACTATAAAATGTTAAATCCTTAATTATCAGTAGCGAATACTCATTCACACACGTAATTTAGATTAACAGGAACTAAGTAATCCAATTTCTGTTTTGCCAGAGGGTGAATTATAACTAATAGCCATTCTAGATTTTCACAATTTGTACTACTACTATGAACCAACATTTTACGCTACTAAAAAAAGCCATTGAGGTGTTCCACTCCTATGGCATTACGCTGATCGGTCAGCAGAAGAATGCTGATTTTATTCAGCAATTGCATATGGATCCTGTCTTTATCAACGGGTTGATTTTCGAGTTGGAGTATCATCTCCACGTGGTTTTTCAAGAAGAAAAACTCGGGGCTGTGCATACACCAAAGGATTTAATAGCCCTACTAATCAATATCCCTCAGGAGAATTGATCGAAATTTTGAAAATTAAACCAACTATAAAGGGCTGCTTTCTATCGGAAAACAGCCCTTTTGCTATTCAGTTTTTTCAGTAAAGTTTTTTTAACCACATAGACTCCGGAAATTAATCTCACTTCTAGTCAGATCATTTCTATGCTTTTCTATGTGCCTATGTGGCAAACCTATTTAACTACATAGGAGGCACATAGGACTCATAGTTTTTTTGAGAAATATAGATTCGCCCTCAAGGTGGTCCAGTCCACTTTATGCTTTTCAGTTAATATTTTTCACCACAAAAGAAACAAAGTACATAAAGCCTTAAATCCAGAATAGTAAAGAAAATACGGTTAGCGCCATCATTTGGGACAGCCATACTTATTTGCTTACTCTTTGGTAAATAATCCCCCGAGAACTTGCTAAAAGCGGCATGATAGTATGAAGCTCTGTATTATTGTTCCGCAGTTCAAACTCCCTGGACTGATCCATCCCTTGAAGCAAGGTCAGCTCATCTTTAGGTAAATAGAGTTCGTCACCCTCTTCATTTACAAAGCGCTCGAGTATGGAAACTTCTATTTTTTTATCAATAATCTGATAGCTTCCCGTAAAATACTCCTGAAATCCAATGATGTCTTTTGTCTCCAAATCTCTAAAGACAACCTCAGAATACGCACTCCCATCCGCTTCGAATGCAATAGAATAAACCACCTCATAGGCTGGATTGGCACTCTGTATTTCAATGACATTCTGCCATTGACTCTCAGTCAATACTTTGGGATTAATTTCATCATCGCTGCATCCAAGAAGCAACAGCATAAGAAAAATTGAAGATAGAAAGTTGATTTTCATCTGTTTATATTTTGATTTTTAATGGTCATAACCTGTCCCGTGACGAAGGAAACGGGATGGAATCTCGCATGGCTGATAATCCTCCCAGTGTGTGATCCCGTAGGTACGGGATCATGCTCGATTTCATGTGTTTATCTAGTCAATCTTAACAAAAGGTTTTGGTGGAGTGCAAATTTCATTTATTCCACATATATAATAGAACTTTGAGAAATCCCTTTCAATAGCGTATTCCATTATAGTATTTCCGTCTTCTACAGACACCAGGAATTCCTTGTCCGCATACTGAAGCTTTGTATCTACCAGAAGTGAAAATTGGTTTCTTGTAACAATCAGCTTAGAATCTTCTACACTATAGATTCCTATAAATTCGCTTGAATAGCCCAAATCGACACGTGAACCTTTTTGTCGCAAGGTCACACTTCCTTTGATGGTACCGTCCGGGATAATTTCAAACGTGGTTACTTGGTCATATTCGCTAAGACGGAATACAGATTGCCAAGTTCCTGTAATGGTTCTTTCCGGATTTACTTCCTCATCGTTACAGCCTAGCAGGAGAAATGCAGTTATGCAAATGTATATGAGCTTAGTATTCATATAAGATTTGATTAGAGAATTTAAAAGAAAAGATAGGTAATCTAATGAAAATCAAAATCTTAATCAATACGTAAATCTTTTGCAGAATGCTACAATTCGATTTGCCAAGTTAAAATTGTCATATACAGCAAGTCAGCAGTAACTTGCAACATCATACCGGTAAACAACTCCAATGGATAAGAAAACGCGCACAGGAACGATCCGAAAAAACATACAAATCGACAGTGAGGTAACTATTATACAGAAACATCATCAGCGAACAGGCGAACTCACCGAGGGATTTGTGAAAAGAATTCTAACCTCATCGCCCACACATCCACATGGCATCAAGGTAATGCTGGATACGGGAGAAGTAGGTCGGGTGGTTGATGTGATTGTTGAAGACTAAGCGATCTATTCCGTAGGTCTGTATTTTTCCTGTAGTCCCTTTAGAAAATTCCTCAGAATTTGATCCTTGCAAGGGCGGAATTGGGCTTGACCCGGCTTTCTGAAAAATGCGCTCAGCTCATGCTTACTGATGGTTCTATCCACAGATCCCAAAATATTCAGGATATCCTCGTCTTTTAAATTTAAAGCTATTTTTAGCTTTCTAAGAATGATATTGTTGTTTAATCTTTTTTCCGCTACGGGCTGTTCTCCCTCTTTTTTCCCACGCTTTAGGATAATAAATCCATTGAGAAAGGTAGCCAACTCCTTGTCATACATTTCCTCAAACTCCGGGTCATCGTCCCGCTTGAGCCAGTTTGCGACTAATTCCCGATCTACCGTCTCTCCTCCTGATTTGATGATTTCTATCATCGTAAAATCATTGAAATCAAAAGTATAGCGGAGGCTACGGGCTACATCGTTATTGGTCATATGTAAGGGTAAATCTGGATTGAAAAGCCAAAATTAAGGCTTTTTTCGGAAGTCTTTAAATCTTAAAGAATATGGTTTTTATTGCAAATGATACAAGCCATTTCTTAGTAGTGCAAAAAATTCCGGATAAATCCGACATACAAAAAACAAGACAGCCGAGCATTCAATTACCCGGCTGTCATATCTGCTATACTATTTTATGTATATCCGCTTTTCTGCCATCAAAGCAACAAAAGATACGATACACACTTTAATCAAAAATCTCCTTAAGCTTCGCGTTCAACACTTCACCTCTCAGCCCTTTATCGACGATTTTTCCTTCAGGACTGATAAGAAAGTTGGCAGGAACACCGCGGACACCATAAAGCACCGCCACTTCATTCTGCCAACCTTTTAAGTCTGATACCTGTGTCCAAGGCAAGTCATCCTTTGCCACAGCTTTCAACCATTTTTCTTTGGATTCATCAAGCGAAATACCCAGAATATTAAATCCTTTATCATGATATTTAAGATATTCAGCCCGGAGGTTGGGGTTTTCCATCCTGCATGGCCCGCACCAGCTGGCCCAAAACTCCAACAAGACATATTTCCCTTCATAGTCCTCCAAACTGACTACCGAACCATCAACATCGGTTTGAGAAAATGGCAACGCCATGTTGCCTTCTTTGACCAGATCCAGATTCTCCAAATGAGTAGCTACTTCTTTTCCTTTTTTAGTAGTAGTGACAGCTTCCGACAAACCTGCATAAAGCATGCGTGCTTCGTCCAGATTCTCCTCATTGCTGTAATTCATCAATTCATTCAAGCTCGCAAAACTATCGGGAAACTCCAGCACGAATTGTTTTCTGATTACTGCTTCGGATCTATACATGGAATCAGCGATAGTCTGGTATTCATCATATCGCAATGAGTCACCGGCTTCACCGGCCTCCTGCGCCATATTCCAGTACTTCATTACCAAATCCCTATGAGACTGAATTCTTTCTTCCAAAACTTCAAAATCATCCTGGATGGGCGACCCACTCACATCCACATGCACCAATGAATCAAAAGTACCCGAGAGTTTCATCGCCTTATTTTCCACATAGAATACCTTTTGAAACCTTACTTTATCTGAATAAAGCATCACAATCTGAGGTTCATCTACAGTACCTGAAACACTGAATTTGCCCTTATCAACGATCAAGGTATCTTTATGGTCACCTGCCGAATCCTTGCGCATAAAATAGATTTCTGAAACATTGAGCCCTTTGATCTCACCTTCAATGGTAAAGGAATCCGATTCCTCTTCCATTTTTTCACCGGACGGCTGGCAGGCATATATCCCCATGGCCAAAATGATAATAACTAAAATATTTTTCATCTGTTTATATTTTGATTTTTAATGGTCATAACTTGTCCCGTGACGAAGGAAACGGGATGGAATCTCGCACGGCGAATAATCATCCCTCTCCCGATGCAAGTTCGGGACAAGTTGTGTGTCGTCTTCGACATGCTCGATTTCATGATTAATCTTATCTGATATTTTGAATAAATTTTATGATTGTGTTGAGTTAAGCTGCTGTTCTACTACATTCAGTTGATTAAGGTTTTTAAGCGACTCACTGGAATGACCTCTCTTGAAACCATTTGGACATTTTGATCAGTATTGTAAAGAGCCCTCGTAGCAGACACGACTCCCACCACATTGCCTTTGTCATCAAATACAGGAGCTCCGCTTGAGCCTTGTGAAAAATCTGCGGTAACACTCGTCTTTTTTGCTTCATTCCGAAGATAACTTCTGATCGCAACACCTGAAGTGAAAGAATAAAACATGGAATGTGGGTGCGAAATAATACTCACGTTCTGACCGGGAATAGCATCCTGACCCAATGGCAAACTACTCGTTGTTCCACCCATCACATCAAATCGAAAAATAGCCACATCGTCATTGAAGCTTGCTGCCAGCACCTCCTTTACAGGATAAACGCGCCCCTCATAATCCATCACAACTACCGCCAAATCAGAATTCTCATCCGTAGCGTCTCCTTTGAAGATATGGTAGCTCGTCACAGCAATTCCTTCTTCGGCAATCACAAAACCGGAAGCAGCCCGAAGATGCGTATTAGGGCAATCATCGCATTTATAAATGGTAGCTACTACGAGTACTCCGGAAGCATTTGTCTTAAATATTTCAGATGCCTCTACCTTATTTTGGAAGGATTCCAATAACTTGAGATCAACATGATCATTGGCCAGCTGTGTAGCCAAAGTAGCAAACCTTTCGGGGTGCTTATGTTCCATAAGCTTATGTGCTTCCTGATCGATATGTCGGAAAACGGCATCATCTATGGTAACACCCGGTTCCGACTCATAGATCTTTTTTATTTGCTGAGAATAACCCGCAAGCCCAAGAAGCAAGAGCATAGCTGATAATAAGAATTTGAATTTTGTAAACTTAAATTTCATTTTTTATTAAATTAAAATAAAAGGCACAACTGACTAATTGAAATATTATACTGAAAGTATAAAGCCGCCTATCCTTAAGTAAAGGACAAGTCCAAAAACCCTAAAATATAAAAGAGACTTTTTTCGGGATAAGAAAAAAAAGGGCTGGACGAGTATCCTTATGGTTTAAAAATCAGTTACTTAAACCATAATATACGATTCAAAAATCCAGCCCCCCACTCCTACTAGTGTTTAATTAAAATGGATTGGGTAGTATTTTTAAAGTGCTACTCTCTTATAAATACATCAACAGGAGCACCAACAAAACCATCTATTCTACGAGCTATATTTCCTCCTTTTCCGGTTCCAATATCTAAATAATACAAACTTCCTTCCGTTCCGGCTATGATGTAATCACTGTTTGGAACAAACTTAATCATGGTCACCTTCTTACCTCCAAAATCAGCCGAGAGAGCTCTGACTTCTTCATTGATTGGATTATAGCGATAGATTTTATCATTTGAAGTGAAGTAGATAATGCCCAATTGATTACCAATCCAGATATTGGATTCGTTGATCAAATCCGGACGGGCAAAATCACGTACATAATCAGTCACGAAAATATCTCCATTCAACATGAATTTAAACTCCACAAAACTGTTTGAAGAATCAATTCCATAAGCATATGATGTTGCTCCATTCAAATAAAGCATATGAGAATAGGAGACCAAGCCAGGCTTTTTGGGATTAAATCCAGTCCCTACCGTATCCACTTTATAATCCACTCCATAATATGCTCCGCTGCTCGCAAAACGCACGAATTGAGAATGTTTAATATCAAAGCCTAGGTAGTACTGAAAATCCACATAGATATAACTTGGAGCCAGTGAGTAATCTCCGGAAATAGCATTACCATATCTGCCATAATCAGGGCTAATATCCTGTGTACTGGTAGTTCCCAAATAAAGCTTATTATTGAATACCCCTGTAGAAGCCCCCAGCATGGTGGGATAAACATAATTTGGCATTATGGAATTTGGCGGAGAGAAAAAATTATCCTCCAGGGTTGCTTCGAAAAACAATGTATTTGCATTAATGCCTACTCCCGGGTTGATCTCATCCTTTCCCAAAAACCAATACCTGGTAAGACCTGTATTCGTATTTGCCTGATTGATAATAGGAACCAATTGAAACGGGTTGTTGGGTAGCATTCCGCTATTCAGACTTTCATATAAGTTGTTGATAACCGTAGAATCAGGTTTCACAAAGGAAAGCTTGCCCTGGCCATTATCATCACAAAGAGTTACGATTCCTTTAGAAAACTGTGTCTGACATTCAATAGTAAACGAGTAGAAATATTTCATTCCATTGGAATTGTCGAATACACTGTAAATACCGAGATATCTACCGGCTTTAAATCCGAACTGTATATCCAGATTTTTCCCTGTATAAGTCTCGTGTCTCATTTCTTCGGCTATTTGAATTTGCCACTCAAATGAGAAATTATCCGTGTCTGCCATGCTGTGATTCAGAATGGGATGTATCCGCAGGCTATCGCCAACCGACACTTGAAACACCGAATCGGCAACACCAAGTATCATAGGCTCCTCAGGGAGATCATAGTTGTAGTTTCCCAAGTCCTCATAACATGAGGTTGCCAAAAACAGGCAGCACACTATGGATATGATTAAATATGGTTTCATATAATTATATTTTTTTTTCAGTGGCCATAACTTGTCCCGTGACGAAGGAAACGGGATGGAATCTCGCATGTATTATAATCATCCCGGGGTGTGACGATTTTCTTCATGCTCGATTTCATAGAATATTATTTTTTAAAACTCAATCATGTGATCATCTCCATGAGCAAAGAAAGCTATCTAAATGAGAGCCTTCTTTGGTGTGAAGACATGTATATATAAAACATCGTTTGTAAAATATTCAGCGAAGACATTCATTCCTCCAAAATGCATTTAATTTACCGTCACCCGTTGGTTGTGTTCATTGTAGAAATAGAACTTCGCATCGTCCGGATAATAAGTAAGCTCATATTTTGTCTGAGGATTTGATATACTATAGAAATAGTATAGTTGATCATTTACCTTTTCCATTGTATATTCATCTGAGTGAGCCTCAGCCCAACTGAAAGGATCATTGATAAACTTTCTTAGCTGATCAATTAAAAAGAGGCTTCTTGGAATAAACAGATAGTCTGCATAAGAAGATATCAAATCTTGATTTCCGACAGAGATCAAATAAAGCTGATGCTTCGTTCGGGAATAAGTTCCCAACTGACCAGCCCACAAATCCCACCACTCAGGTTTTTCCAGTCTATTGGAAAACATAACTTTGGCGGCAATCAAATCAGGAAAACCAACTCCAAAATCTTCACCACTTTGAAGCACCAAACTGACTGAAACTGAAGTATCCGCAAGAATGGGGTCAGAACTATACATAATGAATGGAATGTATGTTTGTCCCGAATCCGCAGGCATGAGATAGTAAAATTCCAGTGGTTCATAATGGGTGCCTGAAATAGCAGTAGTTGCTGAATCAACCACAGACACATAGAATTTCCTATCATAGGAAACCCTTCTTCCTGAGATGGTCACCGGTAGGAAAACCGTATCAGATCCCAACTCCGGATTATAGGCAAATGTATAAAAAACACTATCTCGGTTATTCGTGTTTTCGTCATCAAAATCAAAGAACACATTGTCCGGAGCCCAGTACAAAAGCTCATCTTCATCCCGGCATGAAAACAAGGAGATAGATGCTAGAATAAGTAGGGTTAAATATCTTGTCATATTAAGCTAGTTTATATATCAATCTCTGTCTCCAAAAACAATTTCATCATCAGGCAAAGGCCAAACAAACACCTGATCACCGGCAGCAATAGTCCTTCCTGACTCGGCCAAGATATCCCTGTTCAATCTCTTGTACATATAGAATATCTGGCCTTCTCCGTAAAACTCCTTACGTGCCTCCTTAATTAGCTCGGATATAAAAAACTCATAATCAGTATTATTGTGAATTGCAGTCCCTATACCGCGATTAAATCTCACTGTATTGAAGTATCCCCACGCCATTTCCGGACCAGTATCAAAGCTGCACTCCGCAGCTATATAATACATCTCGCTCAATCGCAATGCTGGAGCCATCAGATTATGTAGATTTGCGTTTCCGTCACGTTTGTATTTCATAAACAGCAGTTTTGTGGTTATCCCGTCACTTTCTTGCTTCATCCATTCTTTGAACCTGAAGTCATCCGCACCTACACCACCTGTTTCATAGATGATATTACCTTCTGCTGATACGATAGCTGTACTGGTGGCGATATTTTCAAATCTGTTTCTCAGGTCATTCTCCCTGGAAGGTATATACCATCCGAAAATCAATTCTTTGTAGAGAATCCGGTCTTTGAGTTTATCATCATCCGCCGTAAAATCGTTTTTATCTGTCCACGGGAACTTACCTGATTCAATAACCTCCAATGCATATTTGAGCGCATTTACCTTGTCGTTTTTATACAAGTACACCCTTGCCAACTCTGCGCAAACAGCGTAGTAATTCATTCGGTGCCTTCGGTTTTGAATAAACAGATCGTTGCCCTGTTCTTCATTGGAACCATCATCCGGCAGGCCATCAAAATCATTATTGTAAGTGTAGCCTACCAGATAGCTATCTCTTAAAATTGGATCAGATTCCAACAATGTTCTCGCTTCAAGCAATTCAGCAATGATCAGGTCCAACACTTCAGAGACAGTGGATTGAGGCGTAATCTCAGTAGAGTAATTGATCACATAAGGAATAGCCGGTGAAGCAGGATTATTAAGAAAAGAGGGAGCAAACAACCGTAGCAAATCAAAATGCAGGTAAGCTCTCAGTGCTTTGGCTTCCCCTTTTATCAGTGGGGCATAAAGCGCATTTGTAAACACACCTTCTTTTTCATCAATGTTTTCAAGAATGAGGTTGCAATTCCCAATAGCATTGTACAATCCATTCCAAATGTTATTTTTCCTAGTCACAAAAGAATTGTTCCGGTAGTTGAAAACAGCCGTCTCGGCATAGGTTTCAGCCAATGTATTGGTGCTGTTGGTCATGGAATAATTCTGGGCCAAAACGTCAAGAGAACCGAAAGTAAGTTCATTGCCATATATATCTCCCTCAGTACTCCTCACATAAACACCATTAAGTGCTTCAAAAAAACCATATTCAGTACTAAACAAAACCTCCTTTTCAATTTGGGATTCCGGTCTCACATCCAGATAATCCTGACATGAAGAGAAAATGAGTAGGCCCGAGAATAATATCAGGTATTTTTTCATTTCTATTCTTTTAGTAGTATAAATTTCTTGTGTCAATTATGATTGATTCCTGATCAGAACCTCGTCTGAACGGAGAATGTAACTGTTCTGGCAAACGGGTATTGGATACCACGCTCCAACTTCACAGGTGCCCATCTCCAGATATCATTCATGGTCACAGTGAATTTCAGACTCTGCATTTTCAGATCTTTAGCCAGCTTGCCATAGCTTTCGTAACTCAGATTAGCTGAACGCAACTCTACGGCATTGTCCGCCTGCAAAAATCGTGAGGAGGCATTCGTATTGTCCCTGATCGCTACATCCTTGAAGAATGCTATGTCTCCCGGCTTCTGCCACCTTTCCGACAGCACGCGCCGATCTGCGTTGTATCTTGGATCTGCATTTTCCACCCGGTCCACCAATGTCTGATTATAAAGGTCCCCTCCCAGTTTGGTGTAAAAATTGACTGATAGGTAGAAATTCTTGTAAGAGATATTGGTACCGAAAGATCCGTCGATTTTAGGTGAACTATCGCCTACGGGTACATTGTCTTTGGCATCGTACTCATAGGTAATTGTTCCATCCCGCTTCATATAAAGCTCTCTTCCATTTTCCGGATCGATACCTAAAGAAGGAACTGCGTATATGGTATTCAAAGACTCCCCTTCACGAAATCTCAACAATGGCGCGCCTCCCTGATCTTGGTCAACTTCGTCGTTGTACTTCTTCAGCGATTCAGAGATTTTCTTGATGGTGTTCTTGTTATGGGCAATGTTGGCAAAGAGCCCTACAAACCAGCCGCCTGCTCCGTGGATCACATTGGTTCTCATCATTACCTCAAAACCCTTATTCTCCATCACACCAAGATTGGCTTTATAAGAACCAAACCCCACAGATGACGGTACGATGATATCTGCCAGGACATCTTCTGTATTTCTATAATAGTACCTAGGCAGGAGGTAAATTCTATTGTTGAAAAGTGAAAGCTCCACACCAAGATCATAGTTTCGTGTTCTTTGCCATTTCAACGACTCATTACCATAACCCAGACTCACAGCACCTACTCCGGTCGAATACCAATCATTTCTATATTCATATGTGGTTTTGGACATGTAGGACGGAAAAGAAACCTCTCCGGTAACTCCCGTTGTTGCCTTGATTGTCAGTCTATTAATAAATGATCTATCAGACAAGAAATCCTCATTATGCAGGTTCCAACCAATACCGGCTGCCCAAAAGGGGGCATATTTGTTTTCAGTTCCAAATTTTGATGAACCGTCAATTCGGGTGGCTAGGTCAAAGAGGTATTTATCTTTAATAGAGTAATTGACATTGGCAAATACTCCCAGCAAACGCTCTTCGGATCTATCTCCGTTAGGAGAAGCATTTTCTTCATAGCGATTGGCAAAAGAAATATTCGTGAATCTGTCGCTTATGAATCCTGTCGCCGCAAAGCTCTTGAATTCAGAACTGTAGGTCCTCCAGTTGCCTCCCAGAGATGCATTGAAAAAGTGTCCTCCAATAACCTTGTTGTATGAAGCCACAAAATTCCCATCTATAGCAGTCTCATTTGCCCCTGCATAATCATACCTCCCTCTCCGCTTTAGGTCATCACCGGTATAGTTATAGAATTCATTGCTGAACGGTGATTGGTATTTATCCCTATCCGAAAGCATCCTGTTCAAACTGATTTGCGCCTGCATTCGCAAACTCGGCGTAACCCGGTAAACAGTGGAAAACGAATTGATAATCTGTGTGTAATTCTCGACATCAGAATTGCTTAGGGTAGCGTTGTAGGCGGGGTTCAGCACTACATCCTGCACTTGAGTACCACTGGTTTCCCGTCTCCTCCAGCTGTCCACTGCTTGAAGAATATTTCCATTATCGTCCTTTTTAGGATAATAGGGGTTCATTCTTGCATAGTCGGCAAAACTTCCATAAGGAGACTCCTTACTTTTTGTTATCGTGATCGACAGTTGATTATTGAAAGTGATTTTATCTTTCAAATTGTAGGTAAGCCTCAAATCCCCTCCATAACGGTTTCGCTCAGACCCTTTCATGACACCTTTCATTTTTTGATATCTTCCCGTCACTCCATAAAGCATCGTGCTGGATCCTCCCTCTGCATTAATTGAATGCGAACTTCCTATGGATGTCTCTACAGGTTCGGACAACCAATAGGAATCCACACCGCTAACCACGTTCTTCTTCTTTTGATAGTAAAGCAAATCCAATTCATTCTGGCTATTACCATTGGTATTGGTACTTGTGCTGTATAGCCCGGCCAACCGCTCATATTCAAGCTTTTCCTCAGCATTTAGCAACTGGTAAACCGATAGATCCGGCCCGCTGATATTTACATCGGCGGTATAAGTCACCTGTATTTTCCCTTCTTCCGGAGGGTAAGTCGTGATGACTACCACTCCATTGGCAGCACGGGACCCATAAATAGCAGCAGCAGCAGCGTCTTTCAGCAAGGTGATAGAAGCGATCCTGTTATAATTGATATCAAAAACAGTTTGAATACTTACCTGAAAACCATCCAAAATGAATGTTGGGAGATTAGGATTATTGATCAGTGAGGCTTTGCTCAAATTAAAATCATCGGTAGATCCAGAAGTATTGCTTGGCAAACCTGTGGAACCTCTGACGGTAATTTCCGGTATGGAATTGGGATTGGAGCCCAAAGAGGTGTTTTCCGACACCCTAAAAGAAGGGTCAAACAATTGAATGGCTGCAAGGATATTGGTAGGGTTAGCCTGCTTCAAATCCTCGCCTGAAATAGTAACTGTAGTTCCTGTAAACGATTCCTTCCTGATCTCAGAGTAACCATTGACCACCACTTCACTCAACTGGCCTATCTCCTCTTCCAGTGTTATTTGAAAGATACTTTGATCTCCGATTTTCACTTCCATAGGTTTATACCCTATAAAGGAGATTACCAGAAAATCCTTTTCATGATCATCGGGGATATAAAACTTGAAATATCCATCAATATCCGTAGTTGTTCCAATGCCGGTACCTTTCAGCATGATAGTGGCTCCTACAATACCTTCCCCTCTAACATCCGTTATTTTTCCGGAAAGAACTTTCGATTGGGGTGAGTTGAGTGGGATGATGTAGGTTTTTTCTCCATCTTTCTTTTCTTCAGACGTATGTTTAAAAAGGACAAGTTGTCCACTCATTTCTTTGTAATCAACTCCAAAATCAGACAGGGTCACTCTAAGCACCTCACTCAGCTTTTGCTTATTGAATTTTGGTGAGATCTTTTCATTGACAGGAATAACGGAGGGACTATAGACAAACCTAACATCTGCCATGGACTGAAGGCTTTCCAAAAAATCTACGATCTCGACTTGTTCTAATGAAATAGAAATTCTTTTATCCAGTACTTGCCCATTTGTCACTCCTATGGAGAGGACTAGGGCCGTAATCAATAGCATGGATATTCTATTATAAATATCCTTTAAAGCATAGAGCTGCTTTCTTTTCATATATTTGTAATGTCATTGTTCTAAAATTAACTTGGGCAATATCCTACCATCAGGTAGTAGTCAGACTGGCAATGTTAGGGCATTGCCAGTTTTTTTATCTACGCTCAGCTGATTCTATTTAGAGGACAGAATCAGGTATCTCTGTTAAGTTTTAGGGGGATAGTAGCGGTGTCACATAGTCTGCTTTTTTATGAGAATAATAGGTTTGGTTAGAGGCTGCATGCATTTCCTTTGATAATGATGCTGAGGTTGTTTACTTCATATGACATTCCGGTGGATTGACATATCAAATCAAGTTTGGAATACATATTTTCATCATTTAAATCACCGGTAAAGGTGCAATTGTATATTTTCGAATCGTCGGGAATGATATTTATCCCATAGGTTGATTCGATATCATTCAAAACTTGCTGTAGCTGTACATTTTTATAGTTAAACCCAAACTCGACAATGGCTTGCGCACTCATGAGTGGTTTTGGATTATCAACTATTGCAGGGACTAATTTTTTTGAATCTTCATCGAAGATTACTTTTTGATTCGGTGTGATGTAAACCTCCTTATTCGCATCAGTTGCAAATATGCTTTGATTATTGGCGGTGACCATTACTTTCCCCGTAACTACCTCCACTTCACTTTCCTTAGAATCTCCCGACCTTACGTAGAAACTGGTCCCAATAACTTTGGTAATCAAACTATTAGAAAACACATAAAATGGACTGTCGGCATTTTTACTCACTTCAAAAAATGCCTCTCCCGACAAAACGACCTCTCTTCTATCTTTTTCAAACGCTGTCGGATAAGTTATTTTGGCTCCGGCATGAAGGGTTATCCTACTTCCGTCCTCCAACACCACCGTCATAAGTGAGTCAGTTAGGTTTTCTTTTATAACAGGTTTGTCAATCGCTGCTATTCGTTCTTGTTGGGTGAAATACGAATGCTTATAGGAAACATTGATAAACAAGGCTGCACAAATAACAATACCGACAACTGCCGCGGCAGCCACAAACTTCGGCCACAGTCTAACAGCACGAGCGCGGTTAATTGGCTCAATTTCCTTTTTTGAGGGGTGCGCGGATTTAGTAATGATATGAGCCAATATTCTATCCCTTACTGATTCCAGTTCTTCTGCACCTATTTCAGGTAAATCGTACTTTTTGTCCAGAGTATCGTACCATGCTTCCACGATTTCCCGTTCTTCATCGCTGCAGTTGCCCGATTGATAGCGTTCCAGTAAATTTTGAAGGTAATCTCTGCTCATAATTTGCTCAATTCATGTGTATAGTCAATCAGACTTAGCTTATCCCTAAACACGAGATGATATTTTTGTGAATTTTTGTGAATTTGTTCCTATTGGGCTAATACAGGAATTTGATTTTATGGAAAACCGGTGATCGACTACCAAGTTTTGAAGAGCCAAAAGAGAATTACCATCAAGTATTCTTTTAGATAAATCCTCATCTTCTTAAGACTTTGACTGATATGGTATTCTACCGCCTTTTCGGAAAGGTCCAACAGGTCGGCTATTTCCTTTACAGGTTTGTTTTCCTCCCTACTCATTTTAAAGACCATCCTTGTCTTTTCGGGAAGAGAATCCATAGCATGGCTTATACTTTCCGACAATTCATTCAGTCTGGCCAAATGATCGCTACTGCTCTCTGAAGAATTAGTATGATTTTTGGCAAATTGCCTGTACTTTTCCTTTACAGCCTGGGATTTGTAAAAATTAATGATAGCGTAGCGAATGGACTGATTTAGCCAGCCTGAAAGATGCTGAATACCCACCATATTTCTTCGATCCCATAAGCTCATGAATAGATCTTGGGTAAGCCCTTCCGCTTTTTCCTTGTTTCCAATCTTTCTGTATGCCTGTAAAAATATCAGTTTCCAATAACGGTTATATATTTCCTGAAAGGCATTCTCATCTTCTTCATTTACCAAACGATCAACTAACTCTTCATCTCGTAGTAAAGAGTAATTCATAGCGTTTTCTTTAATATTTTAAATGCTGACATAGAACTTCATGTGTCTAAAACTAAGTAAAATTAATTTTAGAATAACATGGTCAACTCAAATCAAACATGGGATTTATTGAATAAACTCCCTGTTTCCTTACAAATACTAAAACAAAAATGACTTTCTGATGTGAAATCTTCATTTACGCTCACTCGGGTTCCTATTAATTAGGACTTTCTGAAAAAGTCTCTGATATGCCAGCCCTGCCTGTCCGACAAGGCAGGTTCAAGGCGTCCGAGTGAAGATGCATGCTTGTTAATGGGTAAAATTTCCGAAAATCTTGTTTTACAAAGAATTAAGGTTTAGAACTCACTAACAAACAAGTTCGTCTATTGAAAAATAAACCCCGAAGGCCCAGGACTACACAAACCTTAAACCTACAAGAAAGGCGGGGCTTCTGGAATTATAAAACGCCAGTCGGAAAACAGAGCTTGAGGCACACAATACCAAGAACATCTGCAATCGTTCAATTTTACCATAATGCCCGTCAAAAACAAAGCAGCCGAGAATGCAATTTCCCGGCTGTACAAAATTCAATGTTAGTTTACCCTTGTGGGGCAGCCTCATTAAAACTGATCATCCAGTTTATTCCAAATTTATCTGTAAGCATCCCGAAATAATCACCCCAAAAAGTATTATCCATAGGCATAGTCACTTTTCCTTCTGCCGAGAGTTTGGCAAAAAAAGTATCGGCTTTTTCCTTGGAGTCAGTATTTATTGAAAGCGAGAAATTATTCCCAACAGTCAATGGCCCGCCATGTCCTCCTGTATCGCTTCCCATCAATACACATTCCTTGCTGATCGGTAAACTGATATGCATGATTTGGTTTCGGGCATCGTCTGATATAGGATAATTTGGGTCTGCAGGCATATCGGAAAATCTCCCTACATGGGCAAATTCTCCCCCAAAAACGGAGCGATAGAAATTGAAGGCACTTTCGCAATTTCCTTCAAAAGTCAGGTAAGTGTTAATCGTAGTCATAGAGTCTCGGGTTAAGTGTTGTAATTCTTAGATATTATATATTTTCAAGTAGATGATCCTTACTGCCGTTCATTATAATTACCTGGATACAAGCACATAAATTATGAAAATACTGTGACTTGATAAAAAGTCACTATACCTCCATTAGCTTCCATTTTCCTTTTCTAAAGAAGTAAAGGGCAACCAGGGAATGAAAACTATGGCTAAATGAAATGGATATAAATATCCCCAAATGAGCCAAACCAAAGGTAAAAGCGAGCACATATGCCAATGGAATCTCAATAAACCATAGCACACCAATATTAATCCATGCCGGGGTTTTGGTATCACCTGCCCCATTAAATGCCTGTGTCAACACCATCCCCACTGCGAAGAACACATAACCCAATACCACTACCCAAAGTCCTTGGGCTGCTACTTGCTGCACTTCCGGAATATCGGTAAAGAAACCCGCAAGCTGTTGGTTGAACAGTAAGTAAATTCCCGTCACCGAAGCCATGAAAATCACGGTATATCGTGTTGTCATCCATACAGCTTTTTCTGCACGATCCGGTTGCTTCGCACCCAGATTCTGTCCTACCAAAGTAGATGCAGCACCTGATAAACCCCAAGCAGGTAAAAGCGTGAATATCAAAATCCTAAACGCAATAGTAAAACCTGCCAAAGAAGCTGATCCAAACTCCGCATTCATACGGGTAAGAGCAATCCATGAAACCGAATCTATCAAAAATTGTCCCATTCCCCCTACCGCGATCTCCATGATTTTCTTGATGATTTCCCAAGAAATCGCAATGTTCTCCTTTAAGATTTTTAGCTTATGCTTTCCATTGAACAAGTGATACAATTGGTAAACCACCCCTACTCCTCTACCAAAAGTCGTAGCTATTGCAGCTCCTTCCAGACCAAATCCGGAGAAATTTCCGACTCCAAAAATCAGGAGGGGATCCAAGATCATATTCAAACCATTGGCGATCCAAAGCGACCGCATAGCATGGTGCGCCTGTCCTGCACCTCTGAATGCTCCGTTCAACAGAAACAACAGCATGATCGCGGTATTACCTGCAAAAATAATCCTCGTATAACTCACACCGGTCTCAATGACTTTTGCCTCTGCTCCCATCAGGCCCAGAATATCAGGCGCAAATATCCACCCCAGAACTCCCAGTACTATGGATATCACTCCCCCGACAATTAGAAGTTGGAAAGCTGCCGCCCCCGCCTCTTTGTACTCCTTCTCTCCGAATCTTCTGGATATTAATGCTGTAGCAGCCATGCTGATTCCAAATCCCATGGCATAAACCAGCACTACCACCGATTCTGTCAAGCCTACAGTGGCGATGGCGTGCTCTCCGAGTTTTGCCACAAAGAATATATCCACTACAGCAAAAGCTGATTCCATCATCATCTCTAGAATCATGGGAATCGCAAGTACGAAAATGGCTGTTTTAAGTGAAAGGCTGGTAAAGTCCTGCTCTTTGCCACGCAGGGCATCTTTGATTAATTGCCAGGTCATCGTTGGTTGGGAAATTATGAAGGGCGAAAGAAAGGAAAATTTTCGATGACGGGAAAACTGCCTGAGTTAATAAAGAGTTACCAAACGCATATCAGACACATTTTGTCGCTTTTCCCCTACTTTCCCCTTTACAAATCAATTCAGTCCCATTGATTCATTACTCGATTCCCGTTCCCAGCCAATCTGCTCTATGCCTAATCGTTCTGATCTTCCAATGCCCCGTCTTATAATAAATAAAAGCTACCAAAGCCGCAACAAGATTGGATAGTGGAAATGCCCACCAAATTCCTTCAAAGGCCAGGTCTGTTCGCTGAGAGAGTACAAATGCCAAGGGAAAACGAACAATCCACAGACTGAAAACTGAAATCAGCATGGAAGCCTGGGTAAACCGTGTTCCATTAAACAGACCATTTAATACCTGCTGAACTCCGAGTAATCCAAAGCTCGGAGCCATAATTCTGATAAATCTAGCTCCATCTTTAATTACCTGAGGATCATTGGGCACAAAAAAAGCAGTCAGCTGCTCCGCAAATGCAAAAAGTAACAGCCCAATACCGGTAAGTCCAAAGAATGCAATTTTCACACTTAAATCTCCGATTTTCTCTGCTCCTTTTATTTGCCCTGCCCCTACTTGCTGTCCTACCAGTGTGGTCGTAGCTATAGCCAATCCCAAGGCCGGGACGATCACCAAGCTGAGAATTCTTGCCCCTATGCCGTAGGCAGCCACTACCTCACTTCCAAAGCTGGTCACCAGCATTACCATAACAGTCATTGCCGCTGCCCTGGAAGATTGTTCCAGGCTGGCAGGGATGCCGAGTGCAAACATGCGTTTGACCCACTTAAACTGAGGCATCATGTGAGCCAGCCGGATTTTTATCCCGCTTTTCCCACTGAAAAGAATAATCATACCAACCAGCGCGGAGAGCCCTTGGGTGATGACACTTGCGATAGCAGCCCCTGCCACTCCGTAACCCGGAATAGATCCAAAGCCAAAAATAAAAATCGGATCCAGAAACAGGTTTAACAGCACCGTACCGAAAACTATGTACATGGGCAGTAACACATTGCCTATTCCACGCATAAGCGACTGGAAGACAAAGAACATAAACAGGAATACAAAACCCCAGGAAGAAACTTTGAAATAAGTGACTGAATCCTCCAGAATTTCAGGACCTGCTCCCACCAGATTCATTAGAGGAGATGCTGAAAAATATCCCAAAACAGCCAAAACAATAGACACGAAGAAAATGATCAAAACTGTCTGTGAGGCACTGAAATCAATCATTTTTTGATCATTTGCCCCTTTGAATTGGGAGATTATCACTGTGCCTGCCAAGGTCAGTCCCGCACCCAACGAAAGAACCAAAAACAAAATCGGAAAACTGATACTGACAGCCGCCACAGCATTTGCCCCCAATCTCCCCAGCCAAAATGTGTCTATCAGTTGATAGGCAGTTTGCAGAATATTTGCCATTATAATTGGCCAGGCTATTGAAAAAAGTGTGTTGACTAAGCTTCGTTCTTTTATGGTATTATCCTTATGCATGGTAATAGAAAAAGCAGTTTCATAAAAAACCTACCTGCCCAAGTTCTAGGTAAAATCTGTGAAATAGAAATTATTTGGGCACGAATGAAGAAAAGAAACTAAGTACTAATTGAATATAAATGAAAAAGTATTGCTTAAAAGTTCAAAATAAATTCGCTTTCAAACACGCAGCGATCCCAAATAAGTCTTGGAAGGATTAAGCTAGTTAGAATGATTTTGCATGGTCAATAAAACTCTACCAATCCCCTGCTTTCATAATGAGCGGTCGCAAAAATGAGCCGATATTCTTAATCCAAGTCAGGCATCTATGGATTAAGGTTTGGCGTAGAATTTATTGCCCAATTAACGGAAAACATATGCAACTTAATCATCCAGAATTCTTGATATAAAACCCACACTACTTCTTCAGACGAGCCGAAACAGAACAGAACATGCTCAAAAAGCGCATATAAGCGGCTTAAACCTCCCTTTATTACTCTCTATGCAGATTAAAAAAACAATTGAAGGCATTGGCATCATTGCGGATAACTATAATCTAAAAAACTATCATTATGAAAGGATATATATTGGGATTAATTGTGGCCGTTTCTTTCGCTTCCTGTGAACACGCCTCTACTCAGAATCAAAGCATGGATGAGTTAAAGCATGAGTGGGAAAAAACTTCCGGGGAAGCCCAATCCCTTTCCGAGAAATTAGGCCAGCTACATGCTGATTGGCAAGCACTATATCGAAGTGACAGCTTAGAAGTACCAAATGGAAACACCAATTGCGAAGAGGTCGGAAAAGCATATGAAGATATGCACATCCAGGTACAGAGTTTTGTAGATGAGGGAGAAAAAGAATCAGCGGAAATAGACCGCTTGTCAAATCAATTTATTGAAAACACAATGAGTGAAGAAGATCAAAATCAACTTAAGAGCTTACAACTCGCTATCGATGAAAGGAAAGAAGAAATAGACAGATGGAAGTACAATCTTGATTCTTTGCAGAAAATCTGCTCAACCCCAAATGAAATAACAATAGATTAGAACAGTACATTTTGTGCTTCTCCACTATAATTTACATCGATTTTCTTAACATCAGTGAATGAAAATGAATGTAAAATTGTTAAAAACGCATTTTTTTTGCCCGTTAATGAACGGCGGATATCAGTAAAGACATCTGCCATACAAATTTATCCTGCCATCTGCGAGACTCATGAAACAAGAAGGCGGAATAAGTTATTAGAAAAAATGACTTGAATGGAAGCCATTTTTTCTAATAACCTTTATGTTCATCTCCGAATATTTCCTTTACTACCCATCCTTTTCCCCACTCTTCCCGCTCAGATTCTGACCATAATTCAGGGTAGAAAATTACTTTTTGAAAACGCGGAGGAAGGTATTTCTGCCAGTTGGTCCCACCCGTGGCTGCAATATCCACAGGATCCCTTTGGAGAAAACGAACAGCCGATTTATAATGGGCCAGAGGCCAGAATACATTAGCCTTTAGATCAAACTGCTTCATTGTCTCAGTCAACTCCTCGGTGGGATTAGGCACATCGATGTAGCGCTGCCATAAATTTTTACGCCTATAAGCATCCATCAAATCCATCAATTTCTTGCTGTATTTGGCTTCAAAGTTTTTTAGCGTAAGCGTCTTCTCCCCCGTTGCCAATTCGACAGCTCCTTGCTGCCAATACAGGTTTTCAAAAATCTCGTCAGTAGGCGTATGGAAATCAGGATCGGTACGCTTGTCCAATGCCACCAAATTGAAGGCATCTGCAGCCATCAATTCTATCTCTCTATATTGGGCACTTTGAAACCCACTGGAAGGAAGCAGGGACATCCTAAATTTAAGAAACTGCTCCTGCTCCATGCCCTTCCACATCATCGCAAACGAACTGATGAGATGATCAAAGTACATATTGATCCGCTCCAACTTAGCCAGAAAATACTTCTCTGTAATAGGCTGTTCCTCTGCAATTTGCTCCATTTCAGAAATAATCAGCTTAAAATACAACTCAGTGATCTGATGATAGATGATAAAGATTTTTTCGTCCTTGAAAGAGGTTTTGGGCTGCTGCAAAGAAAGCAATACATCAAGATTGATGTAATCCCAGTAGGTCAAATAATCTGAATATAACAAGCCTTCCAAGTACGAAAGCATATCCTGCCCGGATGACATGAATTTCTTCTGAAGCAGTTCTATTTTCTCTAATATCTTGGGATCAAATCGGGATTCCTCCATGAGTAATTTTTAATGGAATTGATAGTTTTTTAGCCCCATTTCCGGTTAATTAGAATCGTGACGGGAGCTTAAACCCGAATTATGCATTAGCCTTTCTGTTACGGGCTTTAATTACTTCAAAATCAGTCACTACGTTACTATTTTCGACTTCACCATAGCCATTGCTATGACTCAGTCTCCAAACATTCTGATTTTCTTGTAATTACAGCCCTCACCACGAAACCCAATGCAAAAGGCGGGTTAAATTCCCGACAAAAATCACAGATTCATTCGTATAAACCAAAAATAACATGGAGTCAGTTGAAATCAGAAAGTCATTGAAGCGGGATACCTTCGAAGGTGTCGATTTTTTGGACCTGGATGACTTGCTCACAGATGAGCATAAATTGATCCGAACTTCCATCAGGGATTTTGTCAAGAAAGAGATATCTCCTTACATAGAAGACTGGGCCCAAAAGGCATATTTTCCCACAGAAATTGTCAGGAAATTTGGTGACGTAGGAGCATTTGGACCGCAGATTCCCGAGCAATACGGCGGTGGCGGGTTGGACTATATTTCCTACGGATTGATCATGCAGGAGATAGAACGGGGTGATTCCGGAATGAGATCTACAGCTTCTGTACAGGGCTCCTTGGTGATGTATCCCATTTACAAATTTGGATCAGAGGAACAGCGAAACAAGTATCTGCCTAAGCTTGCTTCCGGAGAAATGCTGGGATGCTTTGGATTGACTGAGCCAGATCATGGTTCCAATCCAAGTGGCATGGTGACCAATTTCAAGGATATGGGCGATCACTTTTTGCTAAATGGTGCCAAGCTATGGATCTCCAATTCGCCCCAAGCGGATATCGCAGTGGTTTGGGCAAAAAATGAGGAAGGAAGAATTCACGGACTGATTGTAGAACGGGGAATGGAAGGATTTTCTACGCCGGAAACCCACGGGAAATGGTCTCTTCGGGCTTCATGCACCGGCGAACTTGTTTTTGATAATGTAAAAGTCCCAAAAGAAAACCTGCTCCCGGGAAAATCAGGTCTCGGTGCTCCGTTGATGTGCTTGGATTCTGCACGCTTTGGAATCGCCTGGGGCGCGATCGGTGCGGCCATGGACTGCTACGAATCCGCCAGAAAATACGCAGCTGAGCGTATTCAATTCGGTAAACCCATTGCAAGTTTTCAATTGGTACAGAAGAAGCTTTCGGAAATGCTTACCGAAATCACCAAGGCCCAATTACTGGCATGGAAAGTCGGTAAAATGATGAATGAGGGAAAAGCCAAGACTGTCCATATCTCCATGGCAAAACGGAACAATGTTGAGATGGCTTTAACTATCGCCCGGGAAGCGAGACAGATCCATGGAGGCATGGGAATCACAGGGGAATATCCGATCATGCGCCATATGATGAATCTGGAATCGGTGATTACTTACGAAGGCACCCACGATATCCACTTGCTGATTTTGGGTCAGGAGATTACTGGGATACCCGCTTTTGTATGAGATTTGGATATTTAACCACGGAGGGCACGGAGGGTAACGCAGAGGTCGCGAGGATAAAAAAACATAACATACTCAGGTACTTTTCTAGGCAGATTAGTTTTTAGCGTAAATGGAAAAATGAATGAACAGAAGCAATTTAAAATTTTAAGATCGCAAAATGCGATCTTGTAAGGGGAATGGGAGTAAAAATCGGTAAATGCCTATCTTATGACATATCACCGGGGAATATCCGATCATGCGTCATATGATGAATCTAGAATCGGTGATCACCTACGAGGGAACACATGATATTCACTTGCTGATTTTAGGACAGGAGGATTACTGGGATACCGGCTTTTGTATGAGTTTTTTAACCACTGAGAGCACGGAGGGTAACGCGAAGGGCGCAAGTGGGGATTTTATCAGCTAATCAGTAGTTGATATATGAATTATACACGCCTCCAGTAATTCATACACGCCCAATAATATCAATCAACCTATAAAAAGGCTAAAAATTGCAACTAATTGTCAACCATAATTGATTTGTACACCAACGATTAAAATGGACATTCAAAAACATTGGCCGGAAATAAGAAACCATTTCAACAGAAGTTTTAGGACAAATTTTCATGTCTCATTGGGTTCAGTTGACAAGGAGAATAATCCTACAGTAACGCCAATTGGCTCCTTATTCCTAAACAGTAATATGACAGGATTTTACTTTGAAAAATTCCCTACAAAACTTCCGGAAAACAGTGAGAACAATAAAAATATTTGCGTGCTAGGTGTAAACAGCAGCACCTTATTTTGGTTGACTTCATTATTCAAAGGACAATTCAACAGTTATCCCGCCATTAAACTTTACGGACACCTTGGAGAAAAAAGAAAGGCTACGGACATTGAAATAAAAAGGCTAAACTCCAGGATGAGGATTACAAAATGGCTTAAAGGGAATGATTATCTATGGGGCAAGATGGAATTTGTACGAGAAATAACATTTACAAAAGGTGAGAAAATCAATTTGGGTAAAATGACTGAAAATCTCTAGCAATATAAATCCGAACAGTTATCGGTGTACTTCGCACAGTCATATGCCTCCAAACTTACCCAACCATAAAGTTATAGGCTAGATAAAACGAAAAACATAACAAGAATGAATGAACAAATAACAAAGTACATTTCTGAAGCTACAGAAGAACAACGAAAGATTATGGAGGCGATCCGCTTACTCATCCATAAGGAAGTTCCTTCTGTTGAAGAGAACTTTAAGTGGAGTCGACCGGTTTTTTCCACTGATTCAGACTTTGCTTATTTCAAAACCTCAAAATCACATCTGACATTTGGTATTTTTAACTATGAAAAAATAAAAGACCACAAAAATCTTTTAGAAGGAACAGGTAAAGATATGCGTCATATTAAGCTGAAAAGACTGGATGATTTACAGTCGGAAATCATCCAAAATTGGATTCAGCAACTCATTAAATGATAAACACTCACTGAAAATGCCCGATATCACTAACCTGTGCTCTATGCATAAACTCAGTTGGTGTGCACATCGAACCACCGCGCCGTGGTTAAAATACAATTCAAAAGTCCAATGCTTCTATCTGTAAAGAAGGAACTACTCCACCCTACTTTTCAACAGAAACAATTGAACAGGATTCAGAGGATCGTTGCTGAAGATGTAAATATTCCGCTGATCGATTCCCTGTCTTCCTTTGGGGTCAAAGACTACTTTGAGCTCAATGGACTCTCCCGGATCAAGGGAGGTTTTAGGTAGCTCAAGCTTTAGACATTCACAATTCCCTTGGATTTTCTTGATCTCCAGCACTTGCTTCCCTCTATTGCTCAGTACTACATATTCGACTTGAATTGTACTTGCCTTGATGGTTTTTAGGTCAATCTCTTTCGTACCAATTACCAGCTGGGGAACTAGATTCAAGTTTTCCTTGGAAAAAGGTGCATAATATTCAAACACATCCGCCAACACATCCAAGTCAATATAGGTGGTACTGTCTTGCCAGTTGAGAGAAATTTTGTCCTCGAAGTATCCCAAATCGCCTTTCATATTTCCATCATAGAAAACCTGAAGTAGCCCACGGTCATTGGGCAGTATAACATCTGAAAGTTGGTTCACACGAATGTATTCAGGTCCGGTATACATCAAACTGTCTTTGTGGAAAATCTTCTCTCCGAAATTATACACCTCCACTTGCTTCAATTTGGGCTCATTGGTCAGGACTTCTCCCACATTGATTTTAGAAAGCCTAAATCCCAAATCCCCCTTCCGCGTTCTATATGTTCCCTCAGGGTCACTCGCTCTTGGAATCGCATTTCCTTCAATGTAAAGCGTATCCTGAGCTCCCAAGAGGTTGCCTTTCACGACAATCATTCTGGAGAAATACCCCGCACTTGAAGATGGGTCAAAAGAAACCAGCAATGACCCGCTTTCTCCTACTACCAAGGTGTCCTTGGTATAATCAACTGTTGTACATCCACAGTCTGTCCAGACTTTTTCTATAAAGAAAAGTGAATCCTGTGTGTGCGTAAACTGAAATTCTGCCATCTGCGATCCCTGTTCTTCGAGGACCGTTCCCAAATCCACCTTGTTCACTGCCCAGATCAATTTGGGAGTGATAGTATCTTGAGCTACTGCAAGTTGGGAGAAAAAACTAAGGATTAAGAGGATATAAAAGGTCTTTTCAATTCTAATCATGCCCGCAATTAACGCATAATTTCAAACGTATTATAGGCTGATTTACTTAATTTGCAGCAAAATCAGACCAATGGCAAGAGTACTAACAGGCATTCAAAGTAGTGGCAGACCACACATGGGAAATATTCTCGGTGCGATCGTACCTGCGATCGAATTGATCAACGAGAACAAAGAAGAGTCTTTCATTTTTATTGCGGATCTACACTCCCTCACTACCTCCAAAGACGGTGAGCTCCGCAAGCAAAACACGCTTGCAGTGGCTGCTGCTTGGCTGGCCTTTGGCTTGGACATATCCCGTACTACCTTTTACCGTCAATCCAGAAGACCGGAAGTAACAGAACTCGCCTGGTATCTAAACTGCTTCACTCCTTTTCCCATGCTGGCAAATGCTCACAGCTTCAAGGATAAAGCCGAAAAACTATCGGATGTAAATGCCGGTCTGTTTACCTACCCGGTATTGATGGCTGCGGATATTTTGCTGTATTCAGCGGATTTGGTTCCTGTAGGAAAGGACCAGATGCAGCATCTTGAGATGACCCGGGATATCGCTTCCACATTCAACAGAATAGTGGGTGAAGATATCCTGACTATTCCCGAAGCCAGGATCGATGAGGTAGTAAAGACAATTCCGGGAACGGACGGACAGAAAATGAGCAAGTCGTACAATAACTTTATCGATATTTTCCTTCCCGAAAAAGCCCTTAAGAAAAATGTCAACAGCATTGTGACGGATAGCAAGGAATTGGAAGAGCCAAAAGATCCCGATACGGATAATGTATTTAAGCTATATAGCCTGATAGCTACGGAGGAACAAACTCAGCAAATGAGAGCTAACTATGAAGGTGGCAACTATGGCTACGGGCATGCCAAAAAGGAATTGCTGGAGCTGATTTTGAACAAATACAGAAAAGAGCGCGAGCTATTTGACTTCTACATGAGCCATCCGGAAGAAATCGAAATTAAACTGGCTGCGGGGGAAGAAAAAGCCAAAGCTGTAGGGGCTGAGATTTTGGATAAGGTAAGAGCGAAGTTGGGGTTTAGGTAAGATTTAACTATTTCTCGCTACGACGCAGCGACGTTACGTTTGGAGAAAATAAGCTCTTCGGGTCCCGATATCGAGATGCAATCCCGAAGTCCTTTTAAAGGATTAGTAATCTGAATAAAATGGCTCCCTCTAAATGAAGGAGCCATTTTTGATTAAATCATATCCTGAAATATTCACCGAAGCCTAAATAAATCCCTGCGGAATACTTTGCGCCCTCAGCGGCTTCGCGGTAAAACATACAAGAGAAAACCTCCGAGGTCTATAAGACACCAAAGGTTAAACAAACTCCTTGAAAATCACCGTGGCGTTATGTCCTCCAAAGCCAAAGGTATTGCTCAGGGCAACTTTTACTTTTTTCTCAATAGCATTCTTAGTCACTATTTGAACTCCTTTTGGAATTGCCGGGTCTAAGTTTTCGGTATTGATGGTAGGCGGCACTACGCCTTCATTGATTGCCTTGACGCAGAAGATTGCCTCTATTGCTCCTGCCGCTCCCAGCAAATGCCCCGTCATGGACTTGGTGGATGAAATATGCAGTTTATCATAGGTCCCATTCAGCAGTCTTGACACAGCCTTGATCTCACTTAGATCTCCCGTGGGTGTAGAAGTAGCATGGGCATTCAGATAGTCTACGTCCTGAATACTCAAGCCGGCTTCTTCCAAGGCAAACTTCATGCAGGTATAAGCTCCCTCACCTTCCGGGTGAGTGGCCGTCAAATGATAGGCATCGGCTGTCATCGCTGCTCCAACCACTTCCCCATAGATCTTTGCACCGCGTTTCTTGGCATGCTCATATTCTTCCAAGATCAAAGCCGCAGCACCCTCTCCCATTACAAACCCATCTCTATCTGCATCAAAGGGTCTTGAAGCGGCTGTAGGATTTTCATTTCTGGTAGAAAGTGCTTTCAGCGCATTGAACCCTCCCATGGAAGCTTCTGTAATCGGTGCATCCGAACCACCCGTGATGATCACTTTGGCTTTACCCCACTTGATGTAATTGAACGCATCCATGATCGCACTGTTGGAAGATGCACAGGCCGTCACCGGAGTATAATTGATTCCCATAAAGCCGTACTTCATCGAAATCACTCCTGAAGCCATATTTACCAAGTATTTTGGAATGAAAAAAGGATTAAACCGGGGAGTTAGGTCATTTCCCACAAACTCTTTCATCTCTTTTTCAAAGGTATTCATACCACCCTGACTTGTACCCCAGATCACACCGGCATCAAATGGTGAAGCTAGTTGGGAAACGTCTAAGCCTGAATCTTCCATTGCTTCCGAAGCCGCATACAGACCGTATTGAGTATAGAGATCACCCCGTTTAATCTCATTTCTATCGAGTTTCAGCGTAGGGTCAAAATTCTTGATTTCGCTGGCAAATCGGGTTTTAAATTTTTCAGCATTAAAATAGGTGATTGGACCTGCACCGCTTATGCTTTCCTTGGCATTTCTCCAGTTGGTCTTCACATCATTGCCAAGAGCAGAAAGCGCCCCCAAGCCCGTAATAACTACTCTTCTTGAATTCATTGGTTAAATTTTAATTTATTAGGCATAATTCGAAAGACCAAATAGGATAAACGGTGATCTTCTTAATTAAATCTATGTTCAGCCCAAGTTCATTAGCCTTGCTAATAGAAACCTGTATTTATCATCAGCTTTAAGCTTCAACTTGGATCAGCAGTGAAAAACAGAAAAACCCGGCTACTCGCCAGGTCTTTCAAATTAGTTAGATCATAAAACTAGATTTATGATTTTATAACCTATCATCATATTGATACTAAAGTCTAGATACTCAATACTAATATCTTGATACTTACTACTATCTACTTCTCCACAGATCCTTAAGCTGCCTACCATTGATCAGCATAACGAAGCGTGCGGGATTGGGAATCAATACGATTCGTACATCTTGCTTGTCAAATTGCTCTGACTCTATAGGCACACCCTGCAGACCGGAGACCTCATAGCTTACAACACCGTTAGCATCGGGAAGAAGCGGTTTGTAAGCATTGGCGATATAGGCTGTAGGCAGAAGAATATCAGTATCGGACTGTAACTTATCCTGAATTTTCTCAATTTCAGTTTCAAGCCTATCCTCATAGTTTTCATTAAAATCATCCTCCAAGTCATGAAGCTCTTCTTCCAGATCATCATAGTTTTCGTCACTGTAGTCCATTGCGGCCAGTTGATTTCTTTTTTCTACTATTTCGGTAAGCTCTTTGTCCAGCGTATCCCAATTCATTCTGTTCATTTTTTGATTTGAAATGCAAAGATGGGGAATCCCTTTTTTTATGAAGAACTATTTCAAAGAAATTAACTCACCAAAAGGATTTTTCCGTTTCTTCCCGGCTTGTTATAAGCCTCGATTGCTGCCTTCACTTCTGTCAGCGGAAACTTTTCTGCTACCTCAGCCTTAGCATCATCTTGCATCAGAAAGGACTGCGTTTCTTTATAAAGCTCCGCTCTATCCCCATCACTTATCCGCTGCAGAATACTGCTCAGCCAAAACCCTTCTATCTTCACTTCTTTGAAAATCATCATCCCAGTATTGAGCGGTAAATTCTGCATACTCAACATCCCGAATACGTACATCGTCCCAAATTTCTTGATGCATGACAATGCTTCGGCTCCCAGTTCTCCTCCCACAGCATCAAATACTACCGAGACTCCTTCTCCCACATTTTCTCTGATTACATTTTTCAACTCTTCTTTCTCAGTATTGATCACCAAATCCGCTCCAAGATTAGCCAATCGCTTCTTCTGCTCATCGTGACGGACAGTACAGGCTACTTTGATCCCCTTATTTTTGGCTACCTGGATTGCAAATTTCCCAAAAGCTGAAGCCCCGGCAGTGATCAAAAGCCATTCTCCTGCTTTCAATCCGGATTTATTGACCATCGCCACCGCTGTCACAGGATTGACAAAGGCCTGACAGGCCACTTCAAATGACATACCTTCCGGCATAGGAATGACCTGTTTGACAGGAAGCACGATAAACTCCCTCCAAGTACCCATATTAGTTCCCTGAGCTGTAAACATCACTCTGGTTCCAACTGGAAATGTCCCCTCAGCATCGGCCTTACTCACTATTCCTGCTGCTTCAAAACCGGCACTGCTTGGCAAATCAGGCTGTATCCCATACCGCCCTCTAATAAACATCAGATCGGAAGGATTGATATTTCTTGCTTTTACTTCTATCTGAACCTCATGGGCTTTTGGCTCAGGAGCAGGCGCTTCTCTCACCTTCAATACATCCGCAGCCCTACCGGTTTCTTCAAAAATCACTTCTTTCATGTGTTTATAATTGTTTTTCAATGGCCACATGGAATCTCGCCTGGTTTATAATCATCCCTCTCCCGAAGCAAGTTCGGGACAAGTTGTGTGTCGCCTTCGACATGCTCGATTTCATCTGTTTATATTTTGCTTTTAGAGGTCACAAACATTTTATTACTATCCACTGTTGCCCAGTCAGGTGCTGAGTGACAAGCCTCAAAACCAGATCCCTGTTTGTCGAAGACAGGAGTCTTTCTTCCCTCCGAAAAAGAAATTTAAGGTTTTCCCGGCATTAGCGGATATTGATTAGCTTTTTTTAAACTAAGAATAATAGGCATTCGTTCAGGCTTACTCTTTATCTTTCTTTATCTTGAAGGAAGAAAACTAATCTACTTATGGATCTCTCTTCTCTATTCTCCCTCCAAGGAAAAGTCGCACTCATCACCGGGGCCAGTAAAGGAATCGGCTATAGTATCGGTGAAATCTTTGCCGCTGCGGGTGCAAAAGTCGTTCTCTGCAGCAGAAAACAGGAAGCTGTAGATGAAATGGCAAGCAAACTCAGGTCAAAAGGATATGAAGCAATCGGCATTTCCTGTAACGTAGGTAATATGGATGAACTGCCTAATCTGGTCAATAAGACTATAGAAAAATATGGCCAACTGGATATTTTGGTCAATAATGCTGCGACAAGCCCCGTTTTTGGTCCTGTGCATGAGACTAGTTCTGAGGCATTTGACAAAATCATGAACGTAAACCTCAAAGCTCCCTTTGAATTGGCTAAACTTTGTTGGCCTCATCTCAGAAAGTCCGCCAATGCCTCAGTGATCAACATCAGTTCCATAGGTGGAATTTCGCCTGAACATGGATTGGGAATCTACAGTGTAAGCAAGGCTGCATTGATCTCCATGACAAAGGTTTTGGCAAAAGAATGGGGGGAATCTAAAATCAGGGTAAATGTCATCTGTCCCGGCTTGATCGAAACCAAATTCTCTGAACCACTATGGTCAAATGAAAAAATCATGGATATGGTAATGAAAAAACTTGCTATTAAACGGGTGGGAGCAGCAGATGAGATTGGTTCAATGGCTTTGTTCTTAGCTTCCCAGGCATCCTCATACACCACTGGATCTGTTTTTACTGCTGATGGTGGATTCACCATTTAATTCACAGAAGGTCAGATCTTAATGAACATTTATAACATAGGCATTATAGGCGCCGGTAACCTGGGAACCAGAATTGCTTTGCAAGCAGCAATTTCAGGCTATCAGGTGAAGATTTTTGATATTCAGGAAAAAAGCTTGAAAAAGTCTTTGGCCACGATGAATAAATTAATAGCTCAAATGATCCGAGCCGCCCAGTTAAATGAAGAAGCCGGAATCCAAGCCATTGAAAGAATTTCCTTCACCGGAAATCTTGGACAGGCACTTCAGCAAGTTGATCTAGTCAGTGAAAGTGTAACTGAAGATCCCGAAATCAAAATGAAAGTTTGGGAAGAAATAGGCAATTTGGCCGCGGATCACACTATTTTCACGACCAACACCTCTTACCTGCTTCCGTCCCAGTTTGCCGAAGTATCAGGGCGGGGAGAGAAATTCTGCGCATTCCATTTTCATGATGTCTTTCATGCTAGAGTGGTGGACATTATGCCACATGCCGGCACTGCAGTAGAGATAATTGAAATTTTGGAAGACTTCGCAAGGACACTTAACCAAGTTCCTATTCTGGTTAAGAAAGAAAATCCCGGCTACATTTTCAACACCTTACTCATAGCCTGGATCGATGCTGCAGGCAGATTATTGACCGGAGAAATCGCCGAAGTAGAGGCTATAGATAAATCCTGGATGATAAATTTCAATATGCCGGCAGGGCCCTTTGGGATCTTGGACAAGGTAGGGTTGGATACTGCATGGCACATCACCAATTCCAAAAGGAATACAGCTTCGAGAGCTTTTGCAGCACTACTCAAAACTTATGTAGATCAGGGCAAATTAGGCGTCAAATCCAGCGAAGGCTTCTACACCTATCCATATCCCAGCTATAAGCAACCCGACTTCTTAAAGTAGTCCGCTTCAGGCTTTGTCGGGCTTCACCTAGCATCATTTTCTGCTTTGGGATAATAGTCAAAGGGAAGTAGCTCTACAGCCCTACGCTTCCCCATATAGCCTTCCACTCCAATACTCTGAAAATTGGCTGGGTAAAATCTGGGAAACTTCCCACAAAAAAGAAACAAGCCTAAAACAATCCTTTTTAGGATTGAATTAGACTTGTTCGTAACAGTCCAAATAGCTGTGTGAATTACTTTTTCTTGGCAAATCGTCCGCCTTTTTTCTTTGGCTCAGGCTGATTTTCAACAATATGAATAGTCTCTTCGTAAGTCAATGCTTCAGCTTCTTTGTCCTTAGGTATCTTATAATTATTCTTACCCATCTTGATGTAAGGCCCCCATCTTCCATTCAAAATCTGGATTTCAGGATTCTCATCAAAGGATTTGATATGCTTCTTTGCATCCGCTTCACGCTTATCTTTGATCAGTTGGATAGCCTCCTCTTCTGTGACACTTAGCGGATCCATTTCTTTTGGAAGCGAAACAAATGAACCATCGTGTCTCACATATGGACCAAATCTACCAATAGCGGCCACCATTTTTTTATCCTCAAACATCCCGATGTCACGAGGCAACTTGAACAGCTCAAGTGCATCCTCCAGGGTGATATTCTCGATAAACTGTCCTTTTTTCAAGCTGGCAAACTGTTTCTCTTCATCTTCGGCATCACCGATCTGAACCAATGGACCAAACTTACCAAGTCTGGCAATTATTGGCTTGCCGCTCACCGGATGGTTTCCCAGCTCCCGACTTGAATTGATATCCTGTCTGGAAACCTGCTCTGTATCCTCTACATTCTTGTGAAAATCGCCGTAAAAAGAATCCAGCATATCCTGCCAAACCTGTCCTCCTGCCGCGATATCATCAAATTCTTTCTCTACTCTAGCTGTGAAGCTAAAATCAATCACATTCGGAAAATGCTCCACCAGAAAGTCATTTACCACCATTGCGATATTGGTAGGAAATAGCTTCTGTTTCTCAGCTCCCGTATTTTCAGTTTTGGTCGCATCCTTGAATTTTCCCTTGGCAATGATCATTTCTACATAATCCCTAGGCGTGCCATCTCTGGATTCCTTGATCACATATTCACGTCTTTGTATGGTAGAAATAGTAGGTGCATAAGTAGACGGACGTCCGATTCCCAATTCCTCTAACTTCTTCACCAATGAGGCTTCCGTATATCTCGGAGCAGGTCTGGAGAATGTCTCCCGACCTTTCATTTCCTGAAGGCTAAGACTCTGACCTATAATCAAAGGGGGTAAAAGCGCCTTGCCATCGTTGTTATCATCCTCTTCCGGCTCATCATCTGTGTCTTCCAAATATACTTTTAGAAATCCGTCAAACTTGATGATCTCTCCTGTTGCCACCAGATTTTGAGGTTGGTTGGAGATGTCAACTGTGATAATGGTCTTCTCCAACTCCGCATCTGCCATCTGCGACGCGATAGCACGCTTCCAGATCAGCTCATAGAGACGCTGCTCATTGCGTTCCCCCGAACCATGGGTATTGGCAAAGTCTGTAGGACGGATGGCTTCGTGAGCTTCCTGAGCACCTTCTGACTTGGTTGTGAATTTTCTTGATTTATGGTATTTGTCACCGTATGAATCATAAATCGCATTCTTGGCAGAAGCCATTGCATCATCTGATAGATTCACACTGTCTGTTCTCATGTAAGTAATCTTACCGGCTTCATACAGTTTCTGCGCTACAGACATGGTCTGCGCCACCGAGAAATATAGCTTTCTACTTGCCTCCTGCTGAAGCGTAGATGTGGTAAAAGGTGCTGCAGGAGATTTTTTACCGGGCTTTTTCTCTAGGTTAGCAACAGAAAAATCAGCGTCAAGACATTTCTTTAAAAACTCTTCAGCTTCAGCTTTGGTATCAAATTTCTTGGGAAGTTCCGCTTGGAATGTCCTTCCTTCCACCTCAAAAATAGCCGTGATTCTAAAGCTGGACTTCGCTTTATGTTTCTCGATTTCCCGCTCACGATCTACGATAAGACGAACTGCCACAGACTGAACCCTGCCTGCAGAAAGCCCCGTTTTGATTTTTTTCCAAAGTATGGGAGAAAGTTCAAATCCTACCAATCGGTCCAAAATACGTCTTGCTTGCTGGGCATTTACCAGATCTATATCAATTCCTCTCGGATTTTCGATTGCTTTGGTAATTGCGTTTTTGGTGATTTCCCTGAAAACAATTCTTCGGGTATTCTCATCCTTAAGCTTCAGTACTTCTTTCAAATGCCAAGAAATAGCCTCTCCCTCGCGGTCATCATCACTCGCCAGATAGACAGTTTCTGCATCCTTCACCAAAGCTTTGAGATTTTTGATCACATCCTTTTTGTCGGCCGTGACCTCATAGGTGGGATTAAATCTATTTTTAATATCGATCGCTTTATCGCCTTTAGGTAGATCCCGAACGTGACCGTAGCTGGATGCTACCTTATAGTCTTTGCCTAAGTATCCCTCAATGGTTTTGGCTTTGGCAGGTGACTCGACGATAACAAGGTTTTTTGACATAAAAAGCAATATTTCTGGGGGTTCAAGCCCGTTTAGAAAAGCTAAAAATAGATGGCATTGTATTCTCGTCCAAATATTTAAAATTGACTACACCCGATTTGGTGGGATTTTTGATTAAAGTAACAATTACTTTTGAGGTTATAAATCACTTATCATGAAGCAATTGTTTTTACTCAGACACGGAGAAGCAGGTTTTTCCCAAGGTTCGGATTTTCAAAGACAACTCACCAAAAAAGGTCGAGAAAACCTAATGCGAATGGCTGAAGGCTTAATTTCAACCCTAAAATCCGTCGATTTGATGTACTGTTCTTCTTCAGAACGCACCCTGGAAACTGCTGATTTGATAGGGAAACATATCACCGTGAAGGAGAGCATCTTCACGCGGGAGATCTATCAAGGTGACATGGGAGATATGATTGGAATACTGGAAAAAACTTCTCCCTCAGTCGAATCTTGTCTTTTTGTTGGGCATAATCCCACTATTAGTCTGCTCTTGGCCCACATTTCCGCCGAGCATTACCTTGGATTACAGCCGGGGATGATGGCTGTGATAGATTTGGAAATATCGGATTGGAAAATGATCGGCTTTGGCACCGGAAGTTTAAAAGAGATAATTCAATAAATACAAATAACATCCCGACGGCTCAACATCCATAAAAACCACTTTTCCAATTTCTGTCAAAAAAATCTGTTGACAGATCAAATTATAACCCCTACTTATTCTATATTTGAAAAATAATTAGGAGACAATACAGAAAGTCAAACCACAAATCCAAACTTTCACATTTTTCCTAATTAGAAACTCCTCTCCTTATTCGGATCTTACCTCCGGAGCCTAGCCCAAAATATTCAAGTGAATCCATTGCCATGGAACCAAAATTTGATTTTAAATCAAATGGCTAAATTGTTGAGTACCCTTTATAGAATATAACTACCCAAATTAAGATTACCCCGATTAAAGTTTCCCAATGACAAACTCAGCTTGCAGCTGAGAAATACAAGTTACTTTATTCACCAAGTGTCTGATTTTAGATGCAGCTTCAAAGAATTCAATGAAGGATAAACAGCCTTCAAAATTTCGCAGGAAGTAGAATTAGATGTATCAAAAAAGAGGCTGTCTCATGATCATGTTTTCTTGTCATGCTGAGCGAAGTCGAAGCCTTTTATGTGCTAATTAAGCCCATTTCGACTTCGTTCAATGTGACAATTATGAGTTTTGAGACAGCCTCTTATGGTTTAGAAATCCGTTGACTTCCCATCCAAATCAAGCTTTTTGATCCAGATATTTCTGTAAAACACATCGTGTCCTTCAGCCTGCAACTTTAATCCGCCGGGAGTATCTGTAATTCCTTTTCCTCCGTCATTTCCACCATCTAAGCCAGAGTTTGGACCACCCCATACCTGTTGTATCTCCTTGTCCTCATGGATTTTCACACCATTCAGATAGACTGTTGCTCTAGGCTTGGCTACCAGCTGGCCATTTTCAAAACGTGCCGCTTTAAACTCAATATCATAAGCATTCCACTTACCCAGGCCATAGTATTCTTTGGAAGTAGGGATATGTTCATTGATCAGTGCAGCCATACCATGATCACCGTAATCTCCGTCCAGGATCTGGATCTCATATCTGTTTTGCAAGTAAACACCGGAGTTGCCTCCTTCATCTTTTATAAAAAACTCAACATGGGCCCGAAAATCCCTGAACTTGTCTTTGGTGACAACATCTGCCGCACCATACAAACCTCCCGCTGCCGCCGGATCATTACTGCTGATTGCCTTTCCCCCATCGACAGGATCTGTTACCTCAGGCCATTTGATAGGCATTTCCGCTGCAAATCTCGGTCCTTCCCAATACACCCAATTTTTCTCTAAGGATTTCTTTGAGCCATCCAGATACAGTTTAGCTCCCTTCTCAGGCTTTGCCCCCACTCCTGTTTGGGCATGCAAAACAGTAAATGCCAAGCCAAGAGCCAAGCTGAGCGAAAGTTTTCGAATAATTCCGGTGTTCATAAATTTTGCGATTAGGTTATTTTTTTTGAAATAAATTTAAGACAATGTTCAATTGTTGAATTTGGTTAATTTTAGACAAAATCAAACTTTTTATGCCATGAAATCGAGCATAACGGAAAGTGTCAACCAGTGGATTATCAAATATGCGAGACAGGTAGTGACCGCTAAAAAACAAATTATACAGACATGAAATGGGAAGGAAGAAGACGAAGCTCCAATGTAGAGGATAGACGGGGCAAGAGCGGTGGCGGAATGAGCGGAGGAGGATTTAATCCTATGCTTATTGGACCCTTGCTCAAGATATTATTTTCCAAAACCGGACTGATCATCGTTGGTATAGTCATTGCCATCTCGGTGATCACAGGCACTAATCCGCTTACCTTTTTGGGGAATTTCATGGATGGTGGTGGTCAAGGCTTTACCACTGAGTCAAATTACACACCATCTGCAGCCGAAGATCGGCTGGCAGCCTTCAGCGAAACCATCCTGGCAGATACAGAAGATGTATGGAATAGGCTTTTGGAAAATTATAGAGAGCCTACGTTGGTTCTGTTCAGCGGACAGGTGTCATCTGCCTGCGGACTTGCCTCCAGCGCCACAGGCCCTTTCTATTGTCCCGGGGATGAAAAACTGTACATAGATCTGAGCTTTTTCAAGGACATGGAAGTGAAATTAAATGCTCCGGGGGACTTCGCCCAAGCTTATGTCATAGCGCATGAGGTAGGCCATCATATCCAGAAAATCATGGGGATCACTGATCAAATGAACAAATTACGGGGACAAGTGAGTGAAAAAGAATACAATCAATTTTCGGTAAGGTTAGAACTGCAGGCAGATTTTCTGGCAGGAGTCTGGGCTCACCACAGCCAAAAATCTCTCGGGTGGATGGAAAAAGGAGATTTGGAAGAAGCATTGAATGCTGCAAATGCTATTGGAGACGATCGTCTACAAAAGCAAGCTACCGGTCGCGTCACTCCAGATTCTTTCACTCACGGCACCTCGGCCCAGCGAATGAACTGGTTCAAAAAGGGTTTTGAAACCGGGGATATTAATCAGGGCGACACATTCAATACTGCCAATTTATAGATTGGATTTGCTAGACTCCAAGACCATAATCTGCTCTGCGCTTATCTGATGAATAAATTGCCGTAAAAGGTAATAAGTCTCCGGTACCTGCGCTACAGGATTCAGCTGGGACGGAATATCGTCGGAAACCCGGTCATTTTCCAGATAGGAAAACCTGCTCAGCATACCGCTTTCAAACATACAATAGGCGGTTTCATTCGGGTTTCTTCCATCCAGCTTGATCAAGATTTCCTTTTGGCTCTCCCTGATCTTTTCCATAAACTCCGTCACACGCTTATTATATTCCTTTGGCGGCTCAGTGGAGCTGCAAGCTCCATTGCAACTTAGGTCTTCTTCAGGATCACAGTTCACTTTTCTAAGCCCACACAGTTTGGGGCACAAGCCGTACGTCTCAATACCCGTTTTCAAAAATGAATTCGCCTCCTCCATGGAAAAAAAGGATTCAACCGGTTTGAAAAACTTGGTAATCTTAGCTACCTGAAATCTTCCATAGCCTGAATTATCTTCATAATGGAACAAGCCAAGCAGACGCTTAGGACGCTTCAACGCAGAATTATACTTTGGCCATAATCTTTTGATTTCCAACGTCTCAAACAACAGTGCCATAAATTCACTTCCTGTAAGTTCCCATTTCAAATCAAAAACTTCGGTCTTAAGCTTTTGCTTAAGATTTGGAAGCAACTCTCCGGAAAAGTGGTTCTTAAACCTTTCTCTGATATTTATAGCCTTTCCCACATAGATCACTTTACTGCGCTCGTCAAGCATGTAGTAAACACCGCATGCTGTCGGGATTTCCCTGAATTTGGAATGGGGGAAATTAGGGGGTAAAAAGGCTTCACCGGTATTTTTCTTAAGCGATTGGTTGATAATCTGATAATCAGATTTGATCATTCGATCAAATAATATAGCAGTGGCTTTAGCATCGCCCATCGCCCTGTGCCTAGCTTCAATCTGTATTTTTTGACTTTCGCAAAGCCGTCCAAGACTATAGGAGCCCATGCCCGGATATACCTTTCTGCTCAGACGAACAGTGCATAGTTTAGGTGTTTTGAGCTCCTTTCCTACTTTCAAAAATGCCTCACGAAGGAAACCATAATCAAAACTGACGTTGTGAGCCACGAACACCCTGCCATCGAGCAACTCCCACAGATCTTCCTGAATATCCGAAAAAGTAGGTTTATGCCTTACCATGAAATTATCAATTCCTGTCAGCCCGGTGATGTATGTTGGGATTGCCTGTTCAGGATTAAGAAGCGTTTGATATTCCCTTACAATCGACTCTCCATCATGAATCAAAACGGCAATCTCTGTAATACCACCATACTTGGGCGCTCCGCCTGTGGTCTCAATATCTACTATGGCAAATTCCATGGAGTAAAAGTATGAATTTGAATTTTCAGTTTAGGCTAGATGTCACAGAATGACATGTTTTGTGGGTATTTCTTGCTTTCGGCAATTCAGTTTCATGCATATCCGCTTTTCTAGCAGTCACGGAAGATAAGGTGTCATACTATTCGGAAAACACTAGCGGAAGGCCTCTTCCGTCTTCGGTCTCCTGTCTTCCATCCAGTAAATCAAAGAAAATATGGCTACTGGCATCATTGCGGCTAATCATATTCAAATTTTGACATGACCGTTATTGCATCGGTAGATGCCCGAAGCATTGTATTTTTTTGCCTATACCGATAAAACATTTACAAACGCTCATTCCCTCTGATTTTCTACCTTTTAAACCATTAATGCAACTTAGTTTCATCCACTATAGTTTATAAATCCAACTCCCACTATTTTTGCGTTGTGAATTTGAAATTTGGAATACCGGTAACATTGATTCTATTGCTTGGGTTTAAGTCTCAAGCTCAGGATTGTAATCTTTCGATACGTGGAAAAATCATCCATTTGGAAAACAATGAACCTATAGATGCTGCTTATGTATGGGTTATTGAGGCTGGAGAAGGAGCTGTAAGTGATCAAAATGGGAATTTCACCATAAAGAACCTTTGCCGTGGGACTTATACGCTTACGATACAATACTTAGGACATAAGGATGTAAGAGATACTGTAAAATTAGAATCAGGCACATTCAGCAAAACGTATCGGCTGGAAGATGAGGCATTGGAGCTGGGTGGAGTGGAAATCCATGGTCACCGAGATGCAGTGCAGACCACAACAGCCGTATCGGCTCTTTATGGAGAAAATTTACTGGAATCCAGAGGGGAAAACCTTGGAGAAAGTCTAAAACGAATATCCGGTGTATCCACTTTTTCTACAGGAAACAGTATAGCAAAACCCGTGATTCACGGAATGCACAGTAACCGGATTATGATTATGAACAATGGCATCCGACTGGAAGGCCAGCAATGGGGAGCTGAGCATGCTCCTGAAATCGATCCTTTTCTGGCAGATGAAATCACGGTGGTGAAAGGTGCTGAAACAGTAAGGTATGGCCCAGAAGCTATGGGTGGAGTAATTCTGGTAAACCCTGCTCCTCTCCCAACAAAAAAAATGGGCACAACCAGCCTTAACCTAATCGGTGGAACAAATGGAAGAATGGGCAATATCAATGTAGTACACGTGGGTGGCTCAGAAAGAATCAAAGGCTTGGGGTATCGCGTGCAAGGCTCAGCCAAACGATCCGGAAATGTGAAGTCTCCCGGGTATTTTCAAGAGAATACAGGGGTAAGTGAGCTTAATCTTAGCAGCTCCATTGGTTATAGCAGTTCCAAACTTGGCTTGGAGGCTTACTACAGTCTTTTCAGTACGGAATTGGGAATATTAAATGATTCGCATACAGGCAACCTTTCAGATTTAGAAAATATCATTGCAAACGGCCGACCTTTCGCAGACGGGGAATTCAATTATGATATCGTCAATCCAAAACAAAAAGTAACCCACCATCTGGCCAAGTTGAAATCCCACTACCATATCTCAGGAAGCTGGAAATTGAACTTTCAATATGGTTTTCAACTCAATCACAGACAGGAATTTGACAAGAGACGTGGAAGCCTGAACGATAAGGCCAGCTTAGACCTGGAGTTATACACCAATACCATTGACCTCTATGTGGACCACACGCACAAGAATGAATTAAGTGGGACATGGGGAATCAACTTCATCCAGCAAGCCAATACGAATGTACCCGGCACCGGGGTGACGCCATTGATCCCCAACTATGATATGGTAAACACCGGCTTGTATGCGATGGAAAAATACTCTAAAGGGCCATTGGAAGTAGAAGCCGGAATACGGTACGACTTCAGGAATGTCAGCACTGCCAGATACATCAGCGAAGAGTTGAGAACTTCCGAATTGGATTATCAAAATTTCTCGGCCTTCCTTGGAGGCCTCTACCATATCAGCCCAAATTTCACTTTCAATACCAATCTGGGCTCTGCTTGGAGACCACCGAATGTAAACGAACTATTCAGTGAAGGTTTGCATCACGGGGCAGCGGCAGTGGAAATCGGAAATGCTGATCTGAAATCGGAAAAATCACTCAAGTGGATCAACGAGCTGCAGTATGATGGCAAAAGAACCCATTTGGAGCTTACAGCGTACCTCAATCCCATCCGTGACTACATTTATCTCAATCCCACAGGGGAAACCTATGTGAGCCTGAGAGGCACATTCAATGTATACGAATACTTGCAGGCAAGCGCATTTTTCTACGGGGTTGACTTCGCGGGAAGTTATGAGTTTACCAACAAAATCAGCGGCTATCTGAAAGGCTCCATCGTACAGGCAAAAAACACGGATAACGACAGCTATTTCCCATTTATTCCAAGCAATAGAATGGATTGGGGTATTTCTTATGATTTCTCCAAAGACACTGATACCCGTACGAATAAATTAACCTTGAGTAATCTTCTGGTAGCCAAGCAAAAAAGGGAACCTGATTTGGACATTGCTCCCTCCCCTCCTGCTTATGCCCTTTTCAATATCTCTTACCAAAAACAATTGAATATAGGAGATAACAAGCTAAACCTTGGGCTTCAGGTGCACAACCTACTCAATACCGAATACAAAGATTACATGAACCGCTTCCGATACTTCACCTATGATATGGGAAGAAATATACTTCTAAAAATCAATTATGAATTTTAATCTTCAGCTTATGAAAACCACAAACAAACTTTACCTTATCGCACTCGCACTAGTCTCATTGAATTTCTCAAGTTGTAGCAGTGATGACCCCGTTCCGGAAAATGACGGAGAACTAATTACCGACGTCACACTTACTTTTCAGGAAATTGACGAAAATGGAAATGCAGTAGGCGACTCCTTTGATTTCACAGCTTCTGATCCGCAAGGCATAGAAGTCGGTTCAGCTCCCACTATAGAAACGGTGACATTGACGAAGGGAAAAACTTATCAAATGTCCATTGAAGTTTACAATTCTATAGCCGATGAAGACATCACGGAAGAGATACTGGAAGAATCGGATGAGCATCAGTTCTATTTTCTGGGAACAGCCTTTGTAGGCTCCCCGGTACTGTCTTACGCATACGATGATGAGGGAGGAGTCTTATTGGGACTGAAAGGAATAGTAACCGTAGCCTCAACTCCTGCTACAAACAATGCCACTATGCGAATCCTGCTTCGTCATGACTTGGACAAAGACTATCCAGGTGCAGATAATCCGAATTTTGAAGGCTATGCACAAGCAGGTGGTGAATCTGATCTGGACATTTCATTCCCGCTTATTCTGGAATAAGGAAAGCTTCAACCCCGATGTTTCTATTTTATCCAAAGAGTGCCGTATGTGCGGCACTCTTTGATTTTATACAAGTTCCGGTAAACTTAGAAATCCGGTGAACAAACAGTCATCTGAGAAGCATCGAATCCCAATGCTTCATCTAGGTTTGAGCCTATATCTCCCGCTACCAAAATCACTCTGTAATCGGGCCCCTCATTGGCCAAATGGACTTTTACATGTCCGTCAAAGCTTTGGAAATCCTCAAAACTCAGCTTATCTCCATTCATCAAAGCTCCAAGTACTGTTTTGCTTTGAAGATTTGATCCGCTGACGGGAGTCAGCATAGCAGCCATGGGAGCTTCCGGCTCGGAGTAATTCCCATAATGCAAGTGAGCCGGGAATGTAGTGGAAGAAGTGCTTCTCTCACCTTGCAACTGTAATGTCAACTCCAGGTTACCATCGGTCAATTCTCTGACAGTAAGTGTCCCTGTGTAGTCATACTCGCTGGCCTTGTAGAGCTGATATTCTAACTTCTGACCCGTGTAACTATCAGGGTCAGATTCACTACAAGACCAAATACTTACTAGTAAAAAGAATAATAAAAATATTTTTTTCATAATAATAATAAGGCTTTCAATGCTCAACGGAAAGATATTCAATTCTGTTCGCAATTCTTAGAAGTTATCAGTTTGAAAGAAATCCCAAAGGTCCAGCTGCCAATCAGCTATCAGGTCAATTTGCCCTCCAAAAGAAGGGGGTAAATAAAATCAACAGCGTAAATAGTTCCAAACGTCCCAACAGCATAATAACTACTAGGAATATTTTGGCTGCAGGAGAGAAAAACGCAAAATTATCCAATGGTCCCACCATGCCTATTCCCGGGCCAACATTCCCCAGTGAAGTAGCAACTGCCCCTAGAGAAGTCACCAAATCATAGCCCATCAGCGAAAGTGCCAAGGCTCCCAACACAAACGTCAATAAATAAATCAACAAGAAATTCATGATATGAGTGATGATCCTACCGGTAACCCTATCGCCATTGATCATTAAAGGAACGATTGCTCTAGGATGAACCAGACGTTTGAATTCCAACCATGAATTCTTTATAAATGTAAGGTGCCTTACAAACTTGATCCCTCCGGACGTAGATCCTGCACACCCACCCAAAAACAACATCATAAAGCAGATAAAAATAATTCCCTGACCATACTGGGTATAGTCATCCGTAACATAACCTGTCGTTGTGACAATTGAAACCACCTGAAATAATGACTTCCTAAAAGCTAATTCATGACTTACACCTCCATGTGCAAAGATCGGGTAATACAGCACGATCGAGAGTGCCAACAGCGTCATTCCATATGTCTTGAATTCATCACTTCTAAAAACCCGCTTGAACTTACCCATCAGACCGAAATAGATCACCGTAAAGTTGGTGCCTGCCAAAAACATAAACACAATTGCTACATATTGAATAAACGCAGAATCGTAAAAAGCCATACTGTCATTTTTGGTGGAAAACCCTCCTGAAGCCAGGGTGGTAAGTGCATGGTTTATTGCATCAAAAAACGTCATTCCTCCAGCCCAATACAGTAGTGCGGCCAAGCCGGTAAGTCCCACATAAACGTACCAAAGCCGCTTGGCTGTTTCAGAAATTCTTGGATGTACCTTATCTGAAGTTGGTCCGGGAGATTCTGCTACAAACAACTCAATTCCACCGATTCCAAGTAATGGGAAAATCGCTACTGTCAAGACAATTATTCCCAATCCCCCAATCCATTGAGTCATACTTCTCCAAAAAAGCAAGCCTTTTGGCATCGCTTCTATATCGGTCAATATAGAAGCCCCGGTAGTGGTAAGGCCGGACATAGTCTCGAAAAGAGCGTTTGCAAATCCATCAATCTGATTGCTGAGCACGTAAGGAAGCATTCCAAAACCTGCCATAAAAATCCAGCTCAAAGCCACAATCAAATACCCTTCTCTCTTGCGGATATTTTGATCTTGCTTGGAAAAGGAGAAAAACAATGTCATCCCAAAAACCATAGTAATCAATGCCGAACTAAATATCGGCCAAGGATCTTCCTCGAAATAAATAGAAAAAACAGCCCCAGGAAGCATCATGAGAGATATTAGCACCAAGAGTGCTCCCATGATCTTCCCGATTTCTTTGAAATGAATCATGCCTTAGTGAAACAGTTTTTCGAGTGCCGTTTTTGCCTCCGGCAAAGCCAAAACAATTGCTTTATCATTCAGATCCAGCTGAAAATCTCCGTCCGGAATAAAAACTTTTTCTCCCCGGATCACACCTGCTACAATAGCAGAATCGGGAAAATGAAGTTCTCTCAATGGTTTTTTGATTAATCGGTTATTCTTACACACTGAATATTGGATAAACTCAGCATCCACCCCGTAAATACCCGAAACCGCCTCTACAGTTCCTTTTTTCAGAAACCTTGAAATCTCATTTGCTGCTACCAGCTTTTTATTGATCAATGAATCTACTCCGATACTGTGGGAAATATGAATGTATTCCCGCGTATCCACATGTGCAATGGTCTTGTAAACCCCGTGGTTTTTGGCTGTCAAACTCGCAATAATATTGGTTTCGGAAGATTCCGTCAAGGCAAGAAACGCATCCATTTGCTCTAATCCTTCCTCAATTAGAAGTTCTACATTCTTGTAATCCCCATTGATCACCAGTGAGTTTTTGAGATTTTCGGCCAGCCATTTACAGCGCTCCTTATCTTTATTGATCAGTGTGACGCGGAAGTGATCTTCCAGTCGAAGCGCAGTAGTCAATGCCATATCATCCCCACCGATAATCATTACATTCTTGATCGTGTGTTTTACCTGCCCCAGTACCTCCATAATCGTCTGGGTATTTTTCTTATTCGATATAAAAAAAACATGATCATTGTTACGGATAATCGTACCTCCCCGTGGTATTAGCGTTTTTTGATCCCTTAGAATCGCAATAATCCTAATATCCTCAAAAATAGGATTGGACTTGGTATCCATGATCCGCTGATTGACCAAAGGGTTACTTTGATCCAAAGTGATTCCTACGATATTTAGCTTTCCTCCCTCAAAATCAAAAACCTCCGTAAAACTTGAGTTCTCAATCATATTAAAAATATGCTTACTGCAAAGCATAGTAGGTGAGATTAAATTATCTATACCTAAATTCTGAAAATAGGAGAGATTCTCAGGATCCATGTAAGAGTGGTTTCTCACCCTTGCCATCACCCGCTTTGCTCCGAGTTGCTTCGCCAAAACTGCCGTGACAATATTGGTTTTCTCGGAAGTAGTGACAGCCAAGACCATACTCGCTCTATTCACATTGGCCCGCTTGAGAATCTCAAAAGAAGTAGCATCTCCCTGGACAGTCAACACGTCTAGTTTGGAAGCTACATAGTCCAGAACTTCCCTGTCCGTATCTATCAGCGTGATGTCCTTATTATCGTAACTTAATTGCTCTGCGAGGTGGTAACCCATATCTCCTGCGCCTGCAATCACAATATTCATCCCCATAGAGGTATTTCCCGTGATTTTTGAAATGGCAAAAATAATAGCTTTCTAAATGGTAATCAGTCATTAAGCTATTTCTTTTCTGACTTATAGGTCAAAGTAACAAAGCTAAAATCTAAAAATTCATTTTTAGGTGTGTTTTTTCGACCGCAGCTACTTCCTTTTTCTCATTCTTCGAGCAGCTTATTACTCTCCGCTTCCGGGAGTTCCTGTATGTCCTTTAGCTTCCGCTGGATCACCCTGGTCCTCGCTCCCACCAATTTGTCCAACTCTGAATTTGCCTCCGTAAGCTTCTTTTGGGTCTTTTCTATCAATTCGCCAAACTTCCCGAACTCGGTCTTGATCGCTCCCAAAATCTGCCAAACCTCGGAACTCCTCTTCTGAATAGCCAGCGTCCTGAACCCCATCTGAAGACTGTTTAATATCGCGGAGAGTGTCGTAGGTCCCGTGACGAGCACTTTATAGTCTTGTTGGATTTGCTGTGAAAGCCCGGGCTCACGGAGAATTTCCGCATAGAGGCTTTCTACAGGGACAAAAAGTATGGCAAAATCAGTCGTGTAAGGAGGATGAATGTATTTGTTCTGAATATCCTGCGCGGCTTTTTTCACCGCTTTATAAAGCTCATTTCTATACATTTCTATCTCCGGCTTTGATGCTGTTTCATATGCATCTACCAATCTCAAGAAAGACTCCTGGGGGAATTTAGAATCTATAGGAAGCAAAACAGGCTCATTTTGACCGGGCATCTTCACTGCAAACTCTACCCGTTCACGATTTCCTTTCCCCACCGCCGCATTCAATACGTATTGGTCCGGAGAAAGCAAATTCTCCAAAATTGCCTGCAACTGATATTCACCGAGCACCCCACGGCTTTTCACATTGGTCAGCACCCGCTTCAAATCCCCTACTCCGTTGGCCAGATTTTGCATTTCACCGAGTCCTTTTTGTACTGCCTGAAGTTGGTTGCTTACCATCTCAAAGGATTGACCAAGGCGGGTTTCCAGTGTTTTTTGAAGCTTCTCATCCACTGTTTCCCTGATCTTCTCCAATCTCAACTCGGTGGTTTTCATCAAGTCCTCCTGCCGGCGGTTCAGTTCGGAGAACTTCTCCCGCTGTAGGGTATTGAAATCCTGAACATTTTGCCTAAAGACCTCTCCAAAGGATTTTAATGCTTCGTTTTGATCTTTGGAATTGGCACGGATACTATTGAAAACCAACTGAAACTGATTGGTCAGGTTTTCATTGGCTTCCTTTCTGGACTGGGCCAACGCTAATTCCAACTCTCTACTCATCCTGGCAAGCTCATTTTGAAGAAAAGCTTTTTCCTGATCCTTCCCTTTTCCAAGAAAAAACAGAACCAAAAAAGTCACCTGTAAAAAAACAATCAGAATTAAAATATAATCAGTCGGCATAGGTAATCACTATAGGTGTGTGAAAGTAGGCCTTTTGTTCTTCCACGCCTACGCATGAGAAATATTTAGCGACAGATTCCGTCGGTAATTCTTCCATCGACAGTTCATGTATACTGGACGCCTCCTTTTGTGCCGATGGAAATGGATAATGCCCCAGGTGATCTTAGCCTGTCTGTAAAAACAACTCATAAAATATCAGGATTTTTAATTGAAAGATATTGCTAATATTTTTGTTAGATTAGTCTAACTTACTATTTTTACGAAAGAAAAAAATCAGGATAGCTCAATGGAATCAAGGCATGGCAGGATTGAGGACACAAAAAACGCACACCAAACCTACGCTTAGCAGGCTCGACCAAGACGATTTAGAAAATTCAAGACACATCATTAAAATATGGGTTATACCATTCGATCACTGGAAAAAGAGAAGAAATTATTGGAAGAAAGTATCCGTGAACAAGACCTGATGCACAAAAATTTGAAATAAAATGAGTGACACTTGTATGAGCCACATTGAAAACCACTGGAAAGCATTGACCCTTACTGCCAATGATTGCTTCAATAAGGAAGATTTTGAAAAAGCCCTATCAGGTTACAAAGAGGCCTTATATAGAGCTGAGGTTTTGAACGATCATCAAGAAAATTGCCAACAGCTGGATATCCCTTTTATGCAGGTATTCATAATTTCCTGCAACAATCTTTCCAATACCTATCAAAAACTTGGACAATATGACGCAGCAGAAATTATGCTCAAGCGGGCCGTGCATTATCTCCTTCACCTATCCACACAAGCGCATATCAATATGAATGAACTTCATCATGAGCTTAAACGGGCAAGTATCACCCTCTTCAACTTCAAGGGTGAAAAAATCGGAGAAAAGGAACAAGAAAAACTGCTTAGAAACATAAAGGAACAATTGGCAGAGAACCAGTCAATCAATATCAATAGAGCTCTAAAATCACCTAAATAAAACGAAAACGTGCTCAACTAAATCGATTAAAATGGTAAAAATGGATGGTAAAATAATAGCAGTGGATTTTGATGGAACTATCGTGGAACATGCTTACCCCGAAATAGGTAAGGAAATGCTATTTGCCTTTGCTACTCTAAAGGCTCTTCAGCAAAAAGGGCATCGTCTAATTCTGTGGACTTACAGGAGAGGCACATTGCTTGAAAAAGCTGTTGCCTTCTGTAAGAAAAACGGTGTGTCATTTTACGCGATAAATGAGAACTATTGGGGAGAAACTTTGGATGGTGATTTCAGTAGAAAGATCAATGCCGATATTTTTATAGATGACCGTAATGTAGGTGGCTTCTTAGGTTGGGACACTATTTGGCAGATACTACATGCAGATGGGAAAGACTACGCCCACCAACTTCAAAATCCTGAGGCTCATCAGAACATCAGAAGGAGGAGTAAAAAAACGTTTTGGAGTAAATTGTATTAATCCAAGTTCTCTTATTACTTGCAGGAAAAAGGTAATTGTTCGCCAATAGCGCCCAAATTTGTTTGATCCAAATCCTAAAATCGGCTTTTTTGAGTTTCTTTATATAGTTTGCGCTGAGTAAAAAGCAGAAAGAATTAGCTCCATTCTTCGCTTGATATAAAAGATGACTCTTGAATCTTAAATCTGTGTTCAAAAACCTTGGTCCAGGACCCATCATTGCCGCTGCGTTTATTGGCCCGGGCACGGTGACCGTATGTACACTTGCGGGAGTCAATTTTGGATTTACTCTGCTCTGGGCATTAGGATTATCAGTGATTTCTACTGTAGTTTTTCAGGAGATTTCAGGAAGACTGGGACTGGTCACCGGCAAGGATTTGAGTCAGCTCATCCGCAGTCAAAAAGGGAAACCACTCTATCGATATTTCACCATGATATTGGTCTTGATAGCCATAGGGCTGGGAAATGCCGCATACGAGTCGGGAAATATTTCCGGGGCAAATTTGGGATTGCAGATTTTTTGGGAAGCGCCTACGTTAGTTTTTTTCGGAATAGAAATTCAGTCAGGCAATCTTATCTTGGGAATTGTGGCTTTTGCACTTCTTTGGTGGGGCAATTACAAAGCTCTGGAACGGGCACTGGTAGGCTTGGTGATCTTTATGTCCATAGCTTTCACAGCCACAGCTATACTTACCAAACCCGCTTGGTCAGAAGTTTTTACGGGATTTATCCCAACTTGGAATGATACAAATCTCCCCACACTCGTGGCTTTAATCGGAACTACCGTCGTTCCTTACAATCTTTTTCTCTACGCCAGTTTGGCAAAAAACCGATGGTCAGGTCCTGCAGGTATTCCTTGGATGAGGAGAGATATTGTCATTTCCATCGTCTTGGGGGGAATCGTATCCATGGCTATATTAATTGTGGGAGCTGCCAATTCAGGCAATGAAATCAACAGTGCGTTAGATGTGTCCAGAGGATTGGAAGGAGTCTTGGGGAGCTTTGCCAAGTATCTTATGGGCTTTGGACTGATGGCGGCAGGGCTTACCTCCAGCATCACAGCCCCACTGGCGGCGGGATTGGTAATCTGCGGAATCATGGGTTGGGACCAGACTATCCACTCCAAAGCCATGAGAGCCTCGATGGGAGCAATCGTTTTATTGGGATTGACATTCGCTTCTTTGGGAATCAAACCTATCCAATTGATCACCCTTGCACAATTGGCCAATGGTATACTTTTGCCTTTGATCAGCGGTTGGATTATCTGGATAGCTTCTCAAAAGTCTATTTTGGGTGATTTCCGAAATAAGCCTTTGCATACCTTCATTGCTGTTTTGATTTGGCTTGTGGCTTTGGTTTTGGGGTTGAAAAGTATACTGGCGGTGATTGGACTTGAATTCTAGAAACAAATTATCTCGCGGCGACACAACGGCGCAGCGGAATTAAAAAAGAGAGAATAGCCCTACACTACCTTTTAATCCTCCCATACCTTCATTGCTGTTTTGATTTGGCTTATGGCTTTGGCTTTGGGGTTGAAAAGTATACTGGCGGTGATTGGACTTGAATTCTAGAAACAAATTATCTCGCGACGACACAACGGCGCAGCGGAATTAAAAAAGAAAGAATAGCCCTACACTACCTTTTAATCCTCTCCCACTCGCTGTCGAGCACGCTATAATAAATAGTATCACGTCGTCGCCCCTTAATAAGTAAGGTATGGCTCCGAAGTACTCCTTCTTCCACTGCACCAAATTTTAGAAGTGCTTTTCTGGCAGGCATATTCAGCACGTCCGTTTTGATTTCTACGCGCTTCAGCTTTAACGTTTCGAAGCAATATTCGAGCATCAAAAGTTTCATCGCCTGGTTGATGCCTGTTCCATGAAACTGACGACCCAGCCAAGTCCAACCTATTTCTATACGCTCATCTCTCGGGGAGTAATTTCCAAAAGCAGTACTTCCCACTGCCCGGTTTATGCTTTTGTCCCACACCAAAAACTGAAAGCGCTGACCTTCCAAAGCAGGCTTTGCCCACTCTCTAAACTCCTCCGGGCTGCTCAGATCATAGGTGAAATAAGTCCAAAGAGCTGGGTCATTTGTCAATGACATCAAACCTGAAAAATCATCCTCAGTAATAGGACGTAGTAATACCCTGTCATTTTCTAAAATCAACTTGCTATCTAACATCATCTATTTTTCAATTACCTAACTAAAATCCAGCTTGCTCACTAAAAACAGTGTGAAAATACACACTTTTTTGCTACTAAGTAACTTGCAAATCTTATGAATATTCATCTGTTTGTTTACCAAAACGCTAAGCTTATTGCCCCTGATTTACCAAAACAGCATTTTTTCCAACACTTTGTTAAAATTAGATTTTGGCAGGATATTATCTGAAAAATAAAATTTTCTCTCTTAATTATGGATTTCAACAAAATATTTTTTTAAATTAAACAAAAGCGCAATTAACCCTTAACCCTTATATACATGAAAAAGCTATTACTTTTCCTGATTTGTGGGATGCTTTGGGTAAGCAGTCTCAAGGCTCAGCAAACGCAGTACATGGTATTCGAATTTGTCAAGGTTGAAAACGATCAACTTTTTGATTATATCGAGTTTAAAGATCTAATGGAGAAAGTGTACAGACAGGCACTAAACGACAAACGTATCAAAGGCTGGGACTTCTGGTCTCTTCAATCCGGCGCCGATCAATCGGACTTCCAGTACATCATGGTCACCCACTACAATGACCCCGTGCAAATGATGAATGGCCTTGATGAGCAATCGATGATCGAGTACACTAGGATTGCGTATCCACATTTGAACAGCGTCCAGATTGGTAAATTATTTCAAGAATCTCTTAAGACGCGAGACACGCCTATGAGATTGTATATGAAAGAAATCTCCAAGACGAGCGATAACTTTCAGATGAAACCGGGTGTACTGGCTTCCTTTGATTTGATGAAAGCATACGAAGGTCAATTTGACGTTTACGAAAAGGCTGAATCCGAAGTTTTCAAGCCGATTCACCAAAGGTATATTGAGCAAGGCATGATGGGGCACTGGAGTTTGTTGAGAACCGCTCTGCCTCTTGGATCGGAAGCTAAGTCAACCCATTTGACGATGAATATTTACAAGGATTATATGCAATTTTTCAACGCACAATCCTATGAAGACATGAATCAGACAGATGCTCAGCGTAAAGCTGTCAATGAAGGATTAAACTCCCGCGATCAAAAATGGGTTTACCTCGCAACATTAGAAAACGTAGTTCGATAGTCCGGTAGCAACTTACGTGGGGAGGCTTTGAAAGAAGCCTCTTTTTTTATCCCGGCTTTCAAGCTCCCAGTATCCGGCTGATTGCTTCCACTTCTCCGGTACTGAAAACAGAATTCCTCACCGCCGCGACATTATCGTCCAGTTGCTCAGGCTTGGAAACTCCTACCAATACAGATGTGATTCGCTGATCCTTTAGCAACCAAGCAATGGCCATCTGTGCCAGCGTCTGCTTTCTACCAATCGCAATGTCATTCAGTTTTGATATCATGTCGATCTTTTCTTCAGAAATCTGTGCTGCTTTCAGATACCTTCCGTCTTTGGCCGCGCGGGAATCTGCCGGAATTCCTTTCAGGTATTTATCCGTGAGCAGTCCCTGTTCCAATGGAGAGAAGGCAATACTACCCACTCCTTTTTCACCCAGAACGTCCATCAGGCCATTTTCTACCCAACGATCGATCATCGAATACCTCGGCTGGTGAATCAATAGTGGGGTACCAAGACGTTCTAATATTTCGTAGGCTTTGGCAGTGTCTTCCGCCGAGTACTGGGAGATTCCTACATAAAGTGCTTTCCCCTGTCTTACGAGAAGATCGAGTGCTCCCATAGTTTCCTCTAGAGGAGTATCGGGATCAGGTCTGTGATGATAGAAAATATCCACATAATCTACTCCCATTCTTTTTAGGCTTTGGTCGCAACTCGCCACCAGGTACTTTTTGGACCCATAATTTCCATAAGGGCCAGGCCACATATCCCATCCCGCTTTGGAAGATATTATCAGTTCGTCTCTTAGAGAGGAAAAATCTTTCTTCAACATTCTACCGAAATTCTCCTCAGCAGACCCAAATGGAGGGCCGTAATTATTGGCTAAGTCGAAATGGCAAATCCCGAGATCAAAAGCCCTACGGAGAATAGAACGTCCGAGTGTAAAATCTGCATTGTGCCCGAAATTGTGCCAAAGTCCAAGGCTGATTTCAGGTAAAACCAAGCCGCTCTTTCCGCATCTGCGGTATTTCATCTGATGGTAGCGGTCAGTAGCAGGCAGATAAGGTAAAAGAGGTGAGTGATCGTTAATATCCATTATTAGTTACAGGGTTGAGTGTCCAATTAAGCGAACCAAAATAGAGCGATAAAAACTGATATCAAACCTAAAACCATAAGAAGTAGCCAACTTTTCCATAAGTATGCGATCCAGTCGTCATACTTGATTCCTGCAGCGGCAATCACTGCCATCATGCCACCGTTGGTTGGAGTGACCAGATCCATTAATCCCGCGGCATATTGATAGGTAAGTACAGCAACTTGACGGGATATGCCCAGCAAATCCATTAATGGAACCGCCAACGGTGTGGTCAGTACTGCCTGCCCTGAAGTACTGGGAACGGGTATATGGATAATGGCCTGACTTAAATACAGCCCTAGAGCGGCAAATTGCGCCGGCATATGTTCAAGCGGCTCAAACATCCCTTGGATAATAGGGTCGATTATGGCTGTATTCTGTAAAACCAAGTAAACACAACGGGCCAATCCTACAATTATCCCGGCAAATATCATTTCACCAAATCCCTCAGTGTATGCTTTTGCGGTACCGTTAAGTCCCAATTTGCCTATTAACCCGCAGCTTATGCCAACAACAAAAAACAATGCACTCATTTCATTGTAGCCCCAGTCTTGATAGATTACTCCCCAAGCCATTACACCCACACCGCCAAAAGTCAGAATTAATATCACTCCATGCTGAAATGAAATTTTTGCAGGCTTCATCGCATGGGTTTCTGAATCCTCAACTTTCTGCTTACCATACTTAATATGATAACTGCACCAGATTACTATTGCCAAAACCAGAAATAGCAATCGATAGGCAAATCCCTCTTCGAAATTCAGCTCGGCAATGCTTTGGGAAAGCAAAGAACCGAAGGGATTGAATGGCGAAAAACTTGCACCTACAAGTGAAGACCCTAAAGATATCGCTATGATGGAACGTATATTATAATTGATTTTTTTAGCCAGAATAACCAAAACCGGAGTCAGTGCTATAATCTCCTCCTGCATGGCCATGGTACTTCCGCAAAAAGCAAAGACTATCCCAATGAGATATAAAAGCAAAAATTGCTTATTCCTAAAACGGTAGATCAGTGCTTCAATTCCGACTTGTAAAGCACCTGTTTTTTCCACTACATAGAATGCTCCCCCGATGAGCAGAATCAACGCTACGATGTCTGCACCTAGAATAAAACCTTCAGGAATAGACAAAACCACCTCGTAGATACTTGCATTCTTATCCTCAATAGGACGAAAACTTCCCGGAACTATTATTTCCCTTCCGGTTTCAACATCGAGTACCCGCTCAAAGGAACCTGATTGAATGAAGTAGCCTGACAACCCTGCCAGAAGTATAAATCCCAACAGGATGATAATGGGATGTGGGAAGGATAGCTTCATCTATAAATCATTTAATGAGACGTAAGATATAATCTGAGTAGCAATTTTAAGCCTGAAATCCTCCTTATCCTTGGTATTGGAGAATAAGAAAATACCTGTCTCTGCTTCTTTGGAATAGAAAAGTAAGCTAGAATATCCTCCCTGTCCACCATAATGACCTATCCATTCACTACCACTAATCGGCATTTTCTGAAAACCCACCGGCACCTTACTCCCCTCAATGGTAAGCCAGTCAAGGGCATGATGATATGCTCCCTTATCACCCCGCAGCAGATGAATCATGGCCAAACTCATGTCTCTTGTAGTCGTGGCCAGACCTGAGGAAGGAGACGGAAGGACAGGGAATTTGATCTGCTTTGGCATGATCCTTTTCCAAATGAAGGTTTTCTGATATCCCTCAACCCCATACTCATCTTTGGTACCGTGGGGCAAATAATTAGAGTTTGTCATACCCGACCCCATAAATATTTTCCGGTGAATTAGGGAATCAAAATCCAGTTTTTCAGATTGGCTGAGTATAAATCCCAATAAATCATAATTAGAATCCGCGTAAGCATAGCTGATGGAATCTGTAAAAAAGTTGGATGAATTTTGCAAAAACTCCTCTCCCCATTTATTCAAACTTTGGGATTTTGGCGAAGATAAAATGAGCTCGGAGAATTTTTTGTCCCGAATGCCCGATTGGTGTGACAACAGGTCTTGGAATCGAATCGTGGCAAGTGAAGAAGAATTAAACTTTTCTCCTAAGCGAAGAGCGTGTAAAGAATCATTGGCATCTATGCCCCTATCGTGTAAAATGCTCGCCGCTCCCAAAGCTGAAAATAGTTTCGAAACCGAAGCAACTAGGATTTTACTGTCCACAGTCAGAAGATTTTTGGTTTGGAGATTTTCATATCCAAAAGCTCTCAAATAGAAAACAGTATCATTCCTGACTATCGCTACAGAAATTCCGGGCAAAATATGGGTTGATATAGCTTGTTGTATTATTGAGTCGATGCCTTCAGACTCAGACTGCACTTCTTGGACGGGGATTGTGCGGACTTTGGGATAGCTATACCACCATTCCCATGCTAAAAATATGGCAATCCAGAAAATCAAAATAGGCAAAATGATTTTGATTTTCTTGTTCATAGAGCAAACAATTTAGAATAGCTTTCCTTACAACTGCACTTATTATGATCAAAAGCTGAGGTTTAAATTTATCGACTTCTCCACGGCTTTGTGTTGAAAATCACTTTTTCATACCGCTAAGTCGTTCAGCAATAAGCTTATTTTTTGTCCAAATAGGAAAAATCACAATCCAAACTTTTTCGATCCCACTTCCCTGCCTCTGCTGCAGCTTCGTATGTACTCTGTAGAAACTCCAGCAGCATCTCGCTTGGAGCGGGGGATTTACGCACATCGTCATAGGATAGCATAAACTCTCCCATGTCCTTATTCCAATAAGCCTTATCGGGAGAAATTTCTGCATTCTGAAAATCAGGATAATTAGGATAGCAGTATGCGTAGAAAACAGGGGTTTTAAAAGCTTCACTTCCCGGCCAAAAACCCACGCTAAACACTTCATGTGAATATGCTTCCTGCATTACCACAGGGGGTATATTGGGAACCTGACCTGAAAATTCCGGTGCTCTATTTCCTGAAAAGCGCGTATAGGCCAAATCAAAAGATCCCCAAAAGAAGTGAATTGGACTACTTTTCCCGGTGAATTTGGTCCTGAAAACTCCAAACACATTTTGAATTTGAACCAATACTTTCCACAGGCTTTGTGCTGCATTGGCCTGATACATAATGCGGTTTTTGTTCTTTGAAAAAGGTATAGGATCAGGAATCTCATTGGGAATCTCGTTGATCTTCACCTGAATCCCCAAAAAACGCAGCTTCTCCATCAATTGCTCATAGAAACTGGCTACCGTTTGTCCGCCCAGTGCAAAGCGATCCTGAGTACCATTGCTGGTTTTTATTCTCAATTCGTGATGAATGAAATCGAAATGAATATTAAAAACGCCTCCATCATAAGGAATACTGCCCGTAGTCAATCCTTGAGTGTCCACATACAGCGATACATGCCATGAGTGATTTTGCCATGGAGATTTTTTGAGCCTTACTTTGCCGACTATCTGCGTCCACTGGTGTAAGAGATAAATGGTGTCTTTATTCTCCTCGAACTGAAATACCGGCCAAGAATTCTTTTTGGGTGCCATAAATGAAAATTTATCCTTCAATTTATGGCTTTTCCCTGCTGAACAAAAATTAAATCCCAGACTTTAACATGTTCTTCAAAATCTTCATTCCAATTGTGGCGTTTTCCGCTATACTGACCACATTTCTTCGAAAATTAATTGTTGGATTTTTTGGATCAATTACATAAATGGTGGTTTCAGTAACAACATCTTCAATTAAACCAGCAGCAGGATAGACTTGAAGGGAAGTTCCGACCACTACGAAAATATCAGATGAAGCAACAATCTCACTCGCTTTTTCCATCATTGGAACCTGCTCACCAAACCATACGATGTAAGGACGCAACTGGCTTCCTTTCTCGCATGTATCACCCTCTTTAATCTCCCAATGATCCAACTCATACACCAATCGGGGATCCACAGTACTCTGAGCTTTTTTCAGTTCTCCGTGTAGATGAATAACCTGTGTGGAACCAGCACGCTCATGTAGATCGTCCACGTTTTGCGTGATGATGGACACCTCGTAGTCATTCTCCAACTCAGCTAAAATAAGATGTGCCTGATTTGGCTCACATTCCAGTAACTGCTTTCTCCGCTGGTTATAAAAATTCTGGACAAGTTGTCTATTTCGATTCCATCCCTCCGGGGAAGCCACTTCCATTACGTCATGACCTTCCCAAAGTCCTCCGGAATCCCTAAAAGTTTTGATTCCACTCTCTGCCGAGATACCTGCACCGCTGAGAACTACCAAATGCTTCTTTTTGCTCATAATTCAATATGATATTTCGTGTATCCAAATGAATGTAGGTTCTAAGGTTCAATGGCAGATTGCTTTTAGTATGCTTCCTGCTGATCTACGCTGAAAAGGATCAGCTGATAATCGCAGATTTTTTAATTGCCTACAAATTGAATTAAACAGAGTCATTTGCGCAAATCTGCGTCAATTATCTGCGGATATCTGCGGGAAATTTACTCGAACTTAATTAAACCTACATTTAAGGTACTTGATTTTTTCTCCCTTGTCAGAAAACATCTTTTCGTAGCGGGTCTGTATCCCAAAGTGGTCATCTTTCCATTCGCTTTGATAGAAATCATGGGTGAAGCCGATTACTTCGATATCTTCCCTACTTTGGAAAAGTTCAAGAGAATAATTGAACAGCTCAGTGTTGTCTGTCTTAAAGTGTAAAAAGCCATCTTTCTTCAACATGGGCTTATACATATCCAGAAAACGCGGTGAGGTCAGTCTTCGCTTTTCATCCCCGTCCCTTGGGAATGGATCCGGAAATGTAATCCATAGCTCCGAGATTTCATCCGCCGCAAAGTATTTGTCCAGAAGCTCAATCTGTGTTCTAAGGAACGCCACATTATGAATGCCCTCAGCCGAGGCTGTTGAACTTCCTTTCCAAATCCTACTTCCTTTGATATCGACTCCTATAAAGTTCTGATTGGGAAAATTACGCGCTAAACCAACGGTGAACTCTCCTCTCCCGCAAGCTAACTCCACGACGATAGGATTTGGATTCTGAAACTGCGCTTCATTCCAGTTCCCCTTGATTGTTTCAAAAATTGGCTTTCCGGCCTGGATTACATTTGGGTTCTCTTCGTTTTCTTGGAAGCGAACCAGTTTCTTTCTACTCATCTAAAGCTCTTCGATTTCTGCAACCACAAAAGTACTCCCTCCCACAAAAATCAAGTCATCTTCTCCCGCATTTTTTCTCGCAAATGCCAACGCTTCATTTATATCAGGAATTATTTCGCTTTTCAGATTGAAAAACCGCGCCTTTTCTGCCAGTTGATAGGCAGGCAAAGCTCTTGGGAGTGGGGCTTCGCAAAAAACATAATTCGCAGAGTTTGGTAGCATGGACAGCACCTTGGAAATATCCTTGTCCTGAACCATCCCCAATACAAACCAAAGCTTAGAGAACGTATAGGTATCCAATTGGGAAAGTATCTCACGAAAGCCTGCTTCATTATGTCCGGTGTCGCAGATGACAGTGGGATGAGAAGAGAGCGTCTGCCACCTACCTTTCAAACCGGTAAGTTCGGTGACATTTTTCAATCCTTCCAATACAGCTTCATCCGGCAGGTTCCATCCCATTTTCCGCATTTGAGCGATTGATTCCAGAATACCGGGAAGGTTGTATTTCTGATAATTTCCGTTCAATCCAAATGTCAGATTAAAGAAATTGTGTGCCGCGGTCTGTGTCTCCACAGACCGGTTAAAACTAACTTCAGAATCAAGCGTTTTATCACCGTCTGCCGTGGTCTGTGTCTTCACAGACCTCTTTAACTCACCGCTAGTTTGAATAGTATAACTCGTCTTTCCTTCTTCCTCCGATTCTTTATAGGCTTTCCAGTTTTCATCTGCAAATACTAGCGGAGCATTCATCTCTTTAGCCTTTTTGATGAAAACCGCACTGGTTTCTTCATGTGTTTCACTGATCACCACAGGGACACTTTCTTTAATAATCCCCGCTTTCTCTCCTGCGATCAACGGCAGCGTATCTCCAAGAAACTGTACGTGATCAAACCCTATATTGGTAATCAGTGAGAGTTCCGGATTGATGATATTGGTGCTGTCGAAATTCCCGCCCATACCTACTTCTACGATAGCAATGTCTACTTCCTGTTGTGCAAAATGCCAGAAAGCCATACCTACTGTCATCTCGAAAAAACTAGGCTTCAGTTCATCCAGAAAGCTTTTGTTTTCCGCTACAAATTCCACAACCAGCTCAGGACTTATTTCCAGTCCATTAATTCTTATTCTTTCAGTAAAAGACTTGAGATGGGGAGAGGTATAAAGTCCGGTTTTATAGCCTGCACTCTGAAAAATAGCCGCCAGACTGTGGGAGGAACTTCCTTTCCCATTTGTGCCTGCCACATGGATTGACTTGAATTTGTGCTCGGGATTGCCTAGGTGGTCACAGAGCAAAATAGTACTTCGTAGATCCTTTCTGAAAGCTGAGGCCCCCACTCGCTGGAACATGGGAAGGGAATCAAACAAATAATCCAGCGTCTCCCGGTAATCCATTTCCTAATCTACCTTAACGACAAACGTGATTTTACCGGTAGAAAACTCAGCCGCTGCACCACCTTGCTTTTTAAATGATATCTGGTTTACTACCTGACGATAATAAGCCAACACATCATTTGAGACATTATATTCCAAGGGAACTGCCTGTACTACTCTTCCCATATCGTCAATAGTGATCTTAAAAACAATTTTACCGTTTCGGGTGGATACTCTGTCATTGATGTTTGGTCGCTGCGCAAAATCCCAACCTGCAAGATCCAGACTATATCCATCTCCCGAATTGGCTCCTTTTCCGGAACCCACTCCCATAATGGCTCTCCCATCTACAGTTCCTTTCGGATCACCTTCATCTCCTTTATCTTTGGAAGTCCCCTGAGCTCCACCGGAAGCAGGTGCGGTTCCTTTTCCTGAGGTCCCTCCTGCGCCAAAGATCGCTCTCTGATCAATTTTGGGCTGTTCGGGAGCTTTTTGCACTGTTTCTTTCTCTTCGGCTTTTGCAGGTGTTTCCACAGGCTTGGCAGCTTCTTGCTTTGCAGGTTCGGGCTTTTTGGTCTGCTCTGTAGCCTTTTCCTCACCTCTGATAGGTGATGGTTTGGTAGTCACCGCTTTATTTACAGAAGGTTTAGGTTGTGTGGCAGGCTTAGCAGTCTCTGTCTTGGGACTTGGTGCAGGAGTGGCAGGTTTGGTCACTTGCGGAGCTATTTCTCCGGGAGCGGCTGCTTCCACTACGGGCGTAGGTACTTCTGAGGGAGCGTTGGGGCTGTTCCGTTCACCGGAACCGGTCGGTGTAAAACCAAGATTAAGTTCCAAACCGAATGCAGGCAATGGCGGAACAGGCTGCTTCCATACCACAATAAAATAGAGCGCAATCAAAAGCAACACGTTGAAGATAATGGTAATTATCCACGATTTTTTCTTGCTTTCGTTCTCTATTTTTTCTGCGTCCCAGTATTCCATTTCATTTGATAATAAATTGTCTTTTAATGGCCAAATGGAATCTCGCATTAAACCATTCCAGTATTTGAGGTATGAGAAATACTCGATTTCTTTTTAGAATGGTTTTGTTGCGATAGAAACATTTGCTTCCAATCCTGCTGCAATTCCTCCGATCTCCACTAAATACTCTACAGGAACTTCTTTGTCTATATGCAACACGACCTGACCTTTCTTATCCTTAAGTAAAGAAGTCAATTCTCCCTTGATTTGTTCCCTTGAGACGATCCTATCATTGACAGAATATTTAAGATCCTTAGTCACTGTAACGGTAACTTCCTGCATTATGATGTCTGAAGTCTCGCTGGACGGCAAATTCACAGGCAATCCCGAAGGGGTAATGAAGGAAGAAGTAAGCATAAAAAAGATCAATAACAGAAATATAATATCTGTCATGGATGACATGCTGAATGCCGGATCTACTTTATTTTTAGCCTGAAGTCCCATAGTATCAGTCCTGTAACAAGTCAATAAATTCTATAGAAGAATATTCCATGTTGTGAACAAGCTTGGATACCTTCGATACCAGAAAATTATAACCCAAATAAGCAATAATACCTACTACCAACCCTGCAGCTGTAGTGATCATGGCTTCATAGATACCTTCTGAAAGAAGCTTTGGTGAAACCATCCCCTCTTCTTGTGCTATAGCAATAAACGCCTGGATCATACCTGCTACTGTCCCCAAGAAACCAATCATCGGTGCTGCACCGGATACGGTCGCCAAGAGATTCAAGTTTTTCTCCAACTTGTAAATCTCGATTTTGCCGACATTCTCAATTGCTACTTCTATATTTTTCAATGGGGAACCTATGCGCTCTATTCCTTTCGCAATCATATTAGCAACAGGAGTATGCTCACCTGCACAGAGAATTTTTGCTTTTTCCGTCTGACCACTTTGGACCAAGACTTTCACCTGGTCCATCAGATGCGCAGAGGTTTTAGAAGCTTTGTTGAGCGTAAGTAAGCGCTCTACAAAGATAAAAATCGCCAGAATAAACAGCAGATAAAGTGGAACCATCATGTATCCACCCTTAATTAAAAGATCCAGAAGTCCTATATTGCCTTTAGTGGCCCCCATGGCCAAGCTGTCTGCTGCAGAAAGAGTATCTGTAGAGAGCGTTTGAAGTAAAATCATATTAATATTTCAAAATCCATAAATCTTCTGAGTACTGGTCTTTGACCCGAGCCAACTCTTCGTTGATAGCAGTGAAGCCTCTTGAAGTCCCTATTGCCAAACGATAATTTGTAGCATCTTCGTATGGCATAATCAGGTAAACGGTCTCAGTCCTGTTCTTATATTGCTCAGCTTCCTTTAAAGCGGTAGCTTCATCGGGAAGGCTCGCTACTATAATATAAAATTGAGGACGATCAGCTTTTTCTGTTACCCGAACCAAAGTTCCAGAGACCTTAGACGCAATAGTTGTACCGGTTTGGATGGATTCAGAAGCAGCTAAAACAGAACTTACAGAATCCGTAATTTCCCTTTGATTATCAGAGCTTTCTATTTCTAAATTTAAGGTAGAATTGACGGCTACTTCATCATTTTTTCCATTTGCCAAATCTCCTAAGGATTCCGAAACAAGCTCATCTGAAACAGAGGCAGGAACTACAGATTTATTCATTTGCCAAATAATCACTCCAACTACAGCCAGGGCCAAAATCGCAGCAATCCATATCCAGGAATTGCCGGACTTCTTTTTCTCAATGGTGTACTCAGACCCAGAAACCTTTTCCGGCTCAGCAAAATGAGGTTTAATAGCCTGAATTGTCCTGTTTTTAACTTCAGCGACATCTATTGGAACTGCCTTTCCTTCCTCTTTCTTAAGAGGTTCAGCCTGCGCCAAAGGAACAACTTCCACATAGGGAAGTCCGTAGTCTTTAGGATCAGTCCAGTGCTTATTATCTGTGATTTTACCGGTCATTGTTTTCGGGGAATGTTACGAAACTAAATGAATTGAGTCTAAACCCCAACCCAAAGCTTCAACCATCTTAGAATTTAAAGGATGCTCCTCCGATAAACTGAATTCCCCTCACGGGATAATTCAGCCAACGCATGTTCTTACCGTTCAGGATATTATTGCCTTCGGCAAAAATCGAGATTCTATCAGTGATCCCATAATCCGCTTTCAACTGCAAATCAGCAATCGTTTTCAATTTAACCACCTCATATGGACCAGTAGAAGTTTCTTGACCAAGAATGTCGTTCAAGTCAGCTCCACGGGCTTTGATCCCACCCATCAAATTCAAATTTGCCTGCACAATCAATCGCTCGATCGGGGTTAGCTGATTATTGACTCTCAATTCCCAAATCGGTCTATTCCAAGCTTCAGCCTGAGTGCTCAGATCGTACTGATATAAGTCCAACCTACTATTAAGTGAATAAATATCAGAGAATTTGTATCCCAATTCCGCATTGATATTAAAGACCGTAGTTTTATCATCATATACCAAACTAAACCTTGCAGAATCGGTTGTCACCAGGTTGTTTGTGTAATTATTTACAAAGAAATGCATCTGATTGTAGCGGCTCACATTGGCAGTAGCGCGATAGCTGAATGCTTCCTGAAACTGCCCCTCAATACCTGCTTCGATTTTGTAATTCTGAACCGTGTTGAGCAATTGCTTACTTGGTCCCAAAAATGGATTTTCATTCACAAAGCTGTAGTATGTATTCCGCTGTACATCTCCGGATAATTCAGCGAAAAAGCCAAACTCTTCAGCGAATTGGTAATTAGCTTTCAGCACAGGAAACACATGAAAATCACTTGATTTATTCTCCAATGAATCATTCTCGGAAACAAGGTTTACTCCTGCCGTGAAATTAAACGCCTCGTACTTGTATGAAATCGTAGGGCGGATAGCAAAGTACGTCCTCTTCAACGAATAATTTACATCTTCAGGATTGGTGGAGAAATAAGACAAACCTACCCTCCCTGCCCAGTCATCCGTAGGTCTGAACGTTCCGCTTGCTTCTACACCGATCTGGTTCTCTTTGACCATGTAGCTATCAGTGAAGTTTCTAAAACTCAATTGGCCTTCGTAAGAAAAAGGACCTACTTTTTCAAGCTCCCTAATACCTGCTTTCACCTCTACGGCTTGAAGCACATTTCCGTCAAACCCTGCAAACCGACCATTTTCATCCGTAAGTTGACTGGGATCCAGACCATAGAACTGATAACTGTCCTGATTCCAACTGAGCCCACCAAAGGCCTCGAAGAAATCTGTAAAGTAACTTCCGTCAAACCCTAGATTAGTATGGGATTCTTTGGATTCTTTTCCCAGTACCGGTCCTTTTCCAAAACTCTGATGATTGAGCTGCAATGAATAATTGAAATCGGCAATGTCTGTACCCATGTATCTGGCTTCCAACAGCGGAGAGGCAAAGTTGCCATAGCCTGCCCGGATGTATCCCGGATACAGATCAAGTCGCTGGGGCACATAGACTTTCTGTGAAGGCTCAGCTTTCAAATCCAAAGGCTTCAGATTCAAAGGATAACCGGTCACCAGGTAATTATATTCACTCAAACCTGTAGGTTTAGGCAATACAGGCAATTTCTCGTACATTCTTGGCTGTACAGGTACAGTGAGCACTCGGTCTTTTCTGATCACAAATTCCTGATCAGTAACCGCCCCTCTCTGCTGAGTCTGCGCCAGAGCCCATCCGGATGTCAAACCGATAATCCCTGTCAAAAGGATAGTTTTCGCTAGCTTTTTCATGGTTTAATTAAGCGTTTGAAGTTTGGATTGAGCCATTTCTTTGATTTCAGCATTTGTAGAATTTCCTACTATAGATTCCAGGGTCGCTTTCGCCTGGAACTCCTCCCCGCTCTTCACATAATTATCAGCCAAGAGTAAGAAGATCCTCCCATACCAGTAGTCATAATTGACAAATGGACCCGACTGATCAAATATTATCTCGTTTGACTGTGTCACCTCTCCCTTATCCTGTAAGGCAAATGCCAACAAATAAAGCCCTTCAGCTCCCTGCTCAGTCTTGTAGTCGTTTACCAATGCTGTCAATGTCAATTCAGACTGCGGTTTCTGGTCCAATTCCCGTTGAGATTTTGCCTTAATAAGTAAAGCCTTGGGAGATGATTCAGGGATCACTCCGTCCAGGGTAGATAGACGCTCAGCCTGCGTGATTGCCTGCTGATATTTTTTGGTTTCAAAATTTGCGATCATCAATCCCTGCACAGCCTCAGCTTCCTCAGGTTTGCTGCGTGCATTTTGAACTGATGTCTCCAAGTATGGAATCGCCTGGGCAAAGTTCTTTCTTTCCAATTCTATCATGCCTATTTTCTGCATGGCACGGATTCGCTGAGGAGAAGCAGGTTCGCTTTCCAGCGTTTTGAACTGCGCCAATGCCTTATCAGTATCACCAAGCTGCATATAACTGTCTCCCAAGAAGTATAATACCTCTGCCCGCTGGGCTGATTGAGGATAATTTTTCAGATAACTTTCAAAACTTCGTATTGCTTGGGAATAGTTTTTATCAAAATAAGTGCCTTTTGCCGCTTCGAATTCTAAGGACTGAACAGATCCACTGCTTGGATTTGAGCCCTTATATTTCGAGAGATAATCAGAAAACTCACCTGATCTTCCTTGAAGAGCAAGCGTCTCCTGCAGACCTTTTAGCGCAGTCTCAGAATTGTCTGAATTTGGGTGATTATTTAGGATTGTGCTATAATCCTTCACTGTCTGGTCATAATTCTGAAGAGAGAAATTTGCGACAGCTCTACCTTCCAGGGCATAAGGAACAAATGGGCTATTCGGTTTGCTACTCAGCAAATCCGTGAAAGAAACGGAAGCAGCTTGATAGCTGGATTCTTCCATATAGATCTGTCCACGCTGAAATAGCGCATCTTCCAGATACAAGCTACTCGGATAGCGGGAGATCAACACATCCAATTGCCCCAAGGCCTCCTGGTTTCTGGACTGGAAATTCTGTACCACAGCCAATCGATAGTAAGCATAATCCGCTCCCGTGTTCCCTTCGCTGATTGCCCGCTGGAAAGTGGAAGCAGCTTCTCCAAATCTCTTCTGTACGTAGTAACAATCTCCCAACCTCAAAATCGCATCGTCGTATTGCTGCTTGTTGGCAATAATCTGTCTATTCTCGGTGAATTTCCTGAACTGCTCCCCTGCTTTCGAATATTGCTGTGAGTTGAAGTAGGCATAGCCAAGTCCATAGTAGGTTTTGGATACGGTACCATTCGCTCCTGAAGGACGATTGCTAATCACCGACTCATAAGCTTTGATGGCCTGCGGCAAATTATTGGCAGCGGAATTGATCTCTCCTTTCCAAAAATAGGAGTCTAAAACCAAACTTTTGTCTACAGGGAATTGCAGTGATTTATCGATGTAAGCCAAAGCCGGATTCCATTTTTGATCCCTGTAATAGGCCATTGCCTGATAGAAAGCTACTTTCTGATAAGCTTCCCGGATTCGGGGAGACTTATTGGATATCTTGTCCATCTGCTCAATGGCACGCAGGTAATCGTTGGTATTGACGAGTGCTTCAGAAAGCAAACTCTCGGCTTCTGCCCTATATTTCCCCGACGGATAGGTATCCACATATTCATCCAAAGCCGCGATTGCAGATTGGAAACTTCCTTTCTGCAGATTCACTTTAGCATAATTGAAAATAGACTCTTCCTTGATCGCCGGGTTGAAATCAGACTTGGCTGCTGACTGGAAGCTTGTAGAAGCAAACTGATAATTCTCCAATTTCATATAGGCATGCGCCAAATAATAACTTGAAGCCTGTCCTATTTCATCAGTAGCTGATGCAGAGACTTTCAGGTAATCGGTAGCCCGCTGATAGTTTTTGATTTCAAACTGGGATATCCCTGCTTTATAAATTTCCTCTCTTCCCAACTCACCTTTACGTGAATTAATGAAGGCATCGTAGTTTTCAGCAGCTTTTGGAAAGTTCTTTTTGGCATAATAAGCCTCTGCCAAGTACAGATAGATCGTCTCTTTTCTCTCCAAATTTTGGCCGCTAGTCAACTTCGGCTCTGCATAACTGATCAATTGATCATAATTTCCCTGCCTGTAATAAAGCGCCGCCAATAGATAGGGAACCTTATCGGCGTAGTAGGGAGATTGCGAAGCAGTCTGAAGATCCGAAATGGCTTTTGTAGTATTGCCACCCTCCATGGCTATAAAGCCACTATAGTAATAGGAATCAAAACTCGCCTGTTGATTAAGTGCCTTCCCGGCATCGAAATAGGGAGCTGCCAGCTCGTATTGCTTCAGCTGAAAATGAGAATAGCCCTGCTTGAACAGTACTTCAGCGCGATTCTCCAAAGTTAACTTATCCGTATTGACCAGCTTGTAGCTATCCAGTGCCTCGGCAAAATTTCTCTTGAAGAAAAAATGATCTCCCAGATACAACCCCGCTGTGGTCACAGAGGGATCATTTCCATAGTCATAAATATATTTTTTCATCAAGCCTGCACCGTCAGGACTTTCCAGCTGCAGTGCAGCCATGGCTCTGTTCAATTCGGCGGACTTTGCCTGTCCTGAGTTTACAGGCTTTTCCAAAAGCCTGGTATTGTCATAGATACTTGCAGAAAAAAGCTGCTTGTCAAAAAGGGCTAGATTGTGATCTAGCTTCTGTTGGGGACTGGTCTGATAGAGGGTAGACTGGGAATACGCCTCCAAACTAAGTCCAAGGCTCGCCAGGAGCACAAGGTGATATTTCATATGATTACATTTTTTTCTTAAAGGCCATATGGAATCTCGCCGGGTTTATAATCATCCCTCTGCGTATCGTCTTCGACATGCTCGATTTCATTGTTTATATTTTGTTTTAAGAGGTTAGATGGAATCTCGCAAGGCGAATAATCATCCCTCCGTGTGACTTTTGAGTCATGCTCGATTTCATGTGTTTATAATTGACTTTGAATGGCCATATGGAATCTCGCAGGGTCTTTAATCACACAAAGTGTCCGCCAACGACATACTCGATTTCATAAAGTGGCTTAGGTAATCAGTGCAAAATCTTATAAACAAGCTCGCGGAGGTTTTCTGCATCGCTCAGACTTCCGGAATCTACTCCCTTGAAACGAAGATCAGCCTCTTTGATGTATCCGAATACATCAATTACCTTGCCCAAATTATAGTTTCTGGACGCTACCATATATTCTTTGACCACAAAAGGTGGCAGTCCCAAAAGACTGGCTAGCTGCTGCTCGTTTGCTCCTGATTTTTTCGCCTGATGGATTAAAGCAATCCTCGTAAAGTAGTTGAACATCAACGAAAACATGGGAATCACCGGGTTTGCCTTGGGATTCTGGATGAAATAGTGGATTATCTGATTCGCCTTCACCACGTCTTTAAATCCAATTGCTTTGAGAAACTCAAAATTATTGTAATCCTTATTGATGCCTATGTATTTGGAAATATGCTCAGAAGTGATTTTCGTCGGTTCCCGGAAATTGATAAGCATCTTACCTATTTCATTGGACAGTACTTCCAGATTATTCCCTATAGAATCGGATAAAAGCTGTGCTGCCCGCGAATCTATCGAGTGCTCAGTTTCCTTAATAAATCCTTCTATCCAGTCCGTCAGCTTGTAATCTTTGACCTTCTCCGAGCGCACATAGACCGTTTTCTTATCCAACTCTTTGTAAAGGGCGCTTCTTCCGTCCAGCTTTTTGTACTTATGGGCGAAAACCAAAATGGTACTTGGAAGTGGATTTTGCACGTAGCTGATGAGAAGCTTTTGCATGTCTTCTTTCCCAAGGTCCGCAAGACTTTGGGCTTCCTTGATGATCACTACCTGTCGGTCTGCCATCATCGGAAATTTTCTTGCATTATTGAGGATCACACCGACATTTGAATCCTTCCCATAAAGCACCACTTGATTAAATCCGCGTTCATGTTCGGCAATTGCATTTTTCTCTATGAAGTCGGTAATTTGATCAATAAAGAAAGGCTCCTCCCCATCCAAAAAGTAAATAGGAGCAAACTTTTTCGCTTTCAGATCTTTAAGTACGGCTTGTGGTTGTTGGGGCATAATTCTATGTAATCTCAGACCTTAAAGATAACAGGCCTATTCATTTGCCTGCAAAAACCGCTGAAAGATTCTTTGTTAAACTATTCAGGGCTTAACTTTGTCTTTGTAAGAGTAACAGCTTTTATAGAGCAGTCAGGAGACTGCATTATGATAAGTCCAAGCCTGCCTCCCGTCAGGCAGGTCTGAAGACTTTAACTAGCCTTAAGAAAAATTAAAATATACACAGCGTCCCTTTGCGTGACCTTTGTGTTCTCTGTGGTTAAAAAAATTAGATTATGAGCTTCGAAAAAGGAATTGAATTATATAAATCAGGGAAATTTGAGGAGGCTTTGGCCATTTTTGATGAATTGGTAAAAGCTACTCCCAATCATACACAGCTGCACCTTAATCGTGGCAGGATACTTTCAAGACTTGGAAGAACCGGGGAAGCGCTGGTAGAGTTTGACCTGATTACATCGCTGGAACCATACAACACAGACTTCATCTCCGATAGAGCAGTGGTATTGCACCTACTCAAGAGAAATGAAGAAGCGCTCACTGAACTTGACCGGGCAGCAAATCTGGACCCGAAAAACCCTTATCGCTACAGCAGCCGGGCATATTTAAAAGATCGAATCGGAGACCTTAAGGGAGCAATTGAAGATTACGGGAAAGCCATTGAGTTGGATCCTGAAGATGCAGTTTCTCACAATAATATGGGCCTCGTAGAGGAGAAACTGGGTTACAAGGAAAAGTCAAAGAAAAGTTTCGAGAAGGCTGATGATCTAGTGGGCTATAAGCCAAAAGAAACATCTACACCAAGTCCAAAGCCATCTGAAGAAGGTTCTGACTTGCCTAAAGTTGGTCCAAAATCAATTGAAAAACCTGCAGTCCCAGTTCAAAAGAACGAAATGTCATTTAACCATTTCTTAAATACGTTGGGTTCTATGTTCACAAATGCAAAGACACGTAAAGAATTTGCTGATTATTTAAAAGGGGTGTTTGGCAGAAAAAAAGAGTGAGTAAAAACTTAAGAAATCAAAGTTTAAACAATATTTTTTGGTCTTGGGCAGTCTGAATCCTGCATTATACTAGTGTCATGTCAATGCTTAAATGACGGGTAAGGCGGTAGGGTATTTTGGACTAGATCAAGGCACAAAAAACGAGCATAGCCGTAGCTATTTGAGGCTTTTTGCAACGCAGAGGTAGGCCAAAAGACACCCCGGATTACCCGTTGGTTTAGGCTTGACACGACACTATGACCAAGTCAGAAGACTCATATCTTTGAACCAAATTGTATATCCGCGAAAACTCCGAGAACTTTGCGGTTAAAAAAAAACTACCCTTTAAAAAGACTTAATCACCCATAGCGGCTTGTTGATAAAATAAGCCATTTTTTTTGAAAGGCTTTTCGAAAAAATCTGATCAAAGAATGACTTCTTTTCACTGAGGGTTACCAGCATATCACCTTTGGCAGTCTGTAGGTAGTTTTCTAATCCCAAAGCGACATCATCGCGAAAGGTTTTCAAGACGTAATTGACTTTGTCATACTTAATGAAAGGCCGAATCTCTTCCACCATAGTTATGTGCAGTGATTTATCGAGGGCTTTATGACTGGTAGTAACATGTACCAAATCAATTTCTGAATCGAAAAATCTGGCTAACTCTACGATTTTTTGAATTGCAAGCTTATCCTCCTCCATGTAATCACTTGCATATACAAGCTTACGTGGAGCCTTGAAATAAACTTTCCGGGGAACAACGAGGATGTCACGATCTGATTGCTCCACAATTCTACTGGCACGGGAGCCTATGATGTTTTCTCTGAAATCATTTACTCCCTCAGTTCCCACCACTATCAAACCTGCATTTATTTCTTTGGCAAAATCTAGGGTTTCTTTGACAATACTACCTTCTTTTACTACTGACCTACAACTTTTCAACCCATTCTGTATGCCCTCCTTGATGACGGCACTTTGCAGATTGTTAAGTTTTTCATTTACAAACTCATTCTGGTGCTTTCCGGACACATCCGAGGGAGACAATTTCTTATAATCCTCTCTATTTAGCACATGGAAAAGAATCAAATCAGCCTTGTATTTTTCTCCCAATCTGGTCGCATACTCGATGGCATTCAGCGAGCATTCAGAAAAATCCGTTGGGCACAATATTTTAAAAGCTTGATCCATAGGTAATTTAGTAACCCCTTGTTCGATTGACAATATTAATAAGTTCTCTGCTTTCTTCGATTCGCTTGATGTTTTCTATCACTTGGGGTGCAGCTGCTTGAGGATTTGTCACACTAGCTATGTGCGGAGTCATCGTTATTTTATCATTTCCCCAGAAAGGATGGTTCTCAGGTAAAGGCTCCTCTCTATACACATCCAGCATGGCACCGGCCAACTGTCCGCTTTCCAAAGCTTTTATCAAATCATCTTCCACTAAATGTTTACCTCTTGCTACATTAATGAGGTAAGTATTTGGACTGCATTTTTCAAAGAGTTCACTATTCAAAATATTCTCGGTGTCGGGCGTAAGCGGCAGCAAGCACACCAAAACATTTACTTTCTTTAAAAACTCATCCAACCCATCCTTTGAATAATACGGGTACTCAAAGTCATGTTTCTCTGAAAAACCAAATCCGACCACGGGAAAACCCATATAATTGAGCTTGTCCATCACGTCTTTTCCCAATGCCCCCACTCCCATCACCCCCACGGTCACATCCAGTTCCGGATTACTCATATCCCAAACTTTCCTTGCTTGGTTTACTTGATAGCGAGCCGTCTGTCTGTGGAAATTCAATACAGCCATTATCACATAGTTGGTCATGGAAAAAGTGAGCTTTTCATCCACTATACGTACAATCGGCATGGATGAAGGGATAGACTTATCTCGGAGAATATGGTCTACACCGGCTCCCATGGAACTGATCAACTTCAAATTTGGAAAATCTGAGAGTATTCCTTCCGGATGCTGCCACAGAAAAACATATTTCACTTTTTCGGGTTCTGCGATATCAGGGTAGATCTCAATTGCCAACTCGGGTGCAAGAGCTTTAAATTCTTTAATCCAAACGTCCGGATCCTTGCCGGGACTTATAATAGCTAAACTCATAATGTTCTATACGGATGTCATAAGTTGAGGATGAAAAATCACAATAAACATTCTAGTTCATGTAAAAAATTGGGCATTACACGTTGTAATATTCCATTAAAAAGTATCAAATTGCATGGCTTTTCCAAACATACTTTCAGGTTTTACGCTTAAGAAACTTTAAACCAAATTATAACTTCTATTCCAATGAAACAAAAGATTGCATTCACTTTAGCCTTTTTGCTGTGTAGCTTAATTTCCTTTGCGCAGCAAATCCAAATGCCTCAAGCATCACCATCAGCAAAGATTGCCCAGAAAGTGGGGTTGACAGATATCACGGTGGATTACAGTAGACCAAGCACAAAAGACCGTAAAATCTTTGGAGAACTGGTTCCTTATGGACAGGTTTGGAGAACGGGTGCAAACGGCGCCACTACACTTTCCTTTTCTTCGGATGTGCTGATAGACGGAAAGACTATTCCGGCCGGTCAATATGCACTTTACTCTATTCCGGGCAAATCCGAGTGGACGATGATTCTCTCCAAAAACATCAAACTATGGGGAGCCATAGGATATGACCAAAGTGACGATGTACTTCGCTTCAAAGCAAAGCCTACAAAACTGAAAAAGAAAAACGAAACCTTCGAAATCAGCTTTGCCAACATGACTGATACCGGATCTGATCTATCCTTGGAATGGGAAAAAACCCGTGTGGATTTCAGAATAGAAACTGAAGTAGATCCTCTCGTAATGTCTCAGATCAAAGAATATGTAATCGACAGCCATACGAAAGACCCAAGCCTGCTATACTCAGCGGCCAGCTACTATTATACCAATAGCAAAGACATCAATCAGGCATACAACTGGATCAATGAATGTGTGGAAGACGATCCAAAATATTGGACCATGCACATGAAAGCTAAAATTGAAGCTGCTTTAGGCAAAAAAAACGATGCGGTAGAGACGGCCGAAAAAGCTATGAATTTGGCTGATGAAGCAGGAAATCAAGATTATGTAGGATTAAACGAACGATTGATAAAATCCTTGAAGTAAATTCATTTGGCCCGGTAGTCGAATACCTAGGAAAATTCATCAGAAGAGGCTGTCTCCAATTTTTTTTGGGCAGCCTCTTTTTTATGAAAGTCTTTTTTAAACCACGGTAGGCGCTGAGTTTTTTTTTATTTTGAGGAGGCCACAATTAAGAAATGATACTCAGGCAAAGTCGAAGTCTTCTTCTCCAAATACACTTTCATCCCCGCCTGTATCAGTCTCCCCCTCGGGTGGGAAGATATAATCTATGGTGGTTTTTCTTAATCCTGTCCAGTATTCCCAGATGGCAACACTAGCTGAATCAAAGCCGCAAACAGCATTACTGCCACACAGCCTATAGGATTATACCACAAGAAACCTATATCCCAAAGGTTACCGTCTCCTACGTCTCCATTGCTGAAATGAACAAATAAAACCAGTGCCTGGGAAAGCAGAGCTGCAATAAATACTGCTTGCCCTTTCACCCACTTCATAAAAAAGGCAACCAAAAATATCCCGAGAATCGTCCCGTAAAATAAGGAGCCAAGCAGATTGACGGCTTGAATCAAGTTTTCGAACAAGGATGCATACGTAGCAAATAGTATGGCTCCTATACCCCAAAAAGCGGTAAACAGTTTAGATGACTTAAGGTAATGCTTGTCACTGCCATTCTTTTTAATAGATCGCTTATACAAATCCACAGTGCTGGTAGATCCCAGTGCATTCAACTCGGATGCAGTAGATGACATGGCGGCAGAGAAGATTACTGCGAAAAGCAACCCTATAATCCCCTTTGGTAAATTATCCATCACAAAGCGCATAAATACGTAGTCTGTATCTCTAGTCTCTGCCATAGGATCATTGGTCACTATTAACTCCTTCACCTCATCCCGAATCGCATTCTGCTTGGATTTTAAGCCGGTTAACTTCTCCCGAATTTCAGTTTCTCTGCTTTTATCATCCATATCTATAGCATTCAGCATATCCAGATAGGACAACTTACTCTCTTCAAAATTCTCAGCGTATTCAGCCTCCAAGCCTTCTAACTCTCCGGCATAGTCACTTTGACGAAGCTTGTCTGTTTGAACGGTGTTGAAAACGATGGGAGGTAAAAAGAACTGGTAAAACACAAATACCATCACGCCAATAAAGAGAATAATGAATTGCATGGGGATTTTCAGGAACCCATTCATGATCAGTCCCATCCTACTCTGGGAAAGTGTCTGACCCGATAGATAGCGCTGCACCTGGCTCTGATCTGTACCAAAATACGATAGGAAAAGAAAAACCGCAGCGGTCATTCCCGACCAGACATTGTAACGATCCGAGATATCAAATTCCAGGTTGATCATATTCAGCTTGTCCATCTTTCCCGCTACATGAAGTGCTTCCTGAAAGGAAATAGGAAGCATCTGTATCACAATGATGCCAGCCAGAATCATCCCTCCCATCATTACAGCCATTTGCTGCTTTTGGGTAATAGAAACAGCTTCCGTACCACCCGAAACGGTATACAGGATAACCACCGAGCCGATTAGGATATTTGTAGCCGTCAGATTCCAACCGAGTAAGGTGGACAGAATAATAGCCGGCGCGTAGATGGTAATTCCCGCTGCCAAACCTCTCTGTAGGATAAAAAGCAGAGCGGCAAGTGTCCTTGTTTTCAGATCAAAGCGGTTTTCCAGAAACTCGTACGCCGTGTAAACCTTCAGTCGGTAATAAATAGGAATGAAAACCACCGAAATAATAATCATCGCCAGCGGTAACCCAAAGTAAAACTGAATGAACCTCATTCCGTCTTCGTATGCCTGTCCCGGCGTACTCAGAAATGTAATAGCCGAAGCCTGAGTGGCCATTATGGATAAACCAATCGACCACCAATTCATGGAGTTTTTACCTCTCAGATAAGAATCCAGACTTTTGGCACCGTAGGTTTTATAAATTCCGTATGTAGTTATAAGCGCTAAAGTCCCAAAAAGAACTATCCAATCCAATGTACTCATGCGTAGGCTACTTTAAGCCAATAGAACAAGGTCATAAGTACAAAAAGACATGCTATCAATCCTGCATATAGATACTTCCAGCGTATAGGTTTTTCCTCCAAAATTACTGCTCGATAAGATTGATAAATAATTTAGTAGCTCCGGGTACTCCTGCAGGCAGTTCTCTAAAAAACGAGATTCCTGTATAAATATAGGTGCCTTTACCGTAGGTGGTATAAATCAAGGATCCTTTCAGAGGCTCCTCGCCCGGGTCTTGGAAAGAAAGTGGAGTAGAATATTCAGGGGCTATATCCTCCTGAAAGTAAAGCCCTCTTTCTTGAACCCAATTATCAAAATCCTCTTCTGTAATCTTATTTGGACCGGCCAAAACAGGATGATTCCAATCAGCCTCAAATGGAGAATCTTCTACAGTGACCCGGTCTCTGCTGATCGCAAATGGATAAGGTCCGAAATTTTTAATCAAAAGGGGTCTGCTCACATTATACTGCACTACTACAGTGCCTCCGTTTTCTACATACGTCATTAGGTTATGTTCGTTGGCAGCAAGCGCTGAATTGGTATTGTAAGCTCTGATTCCTACTACGATGCTCTTGTACTGTGAGAGGTTTGTCAGCGAATAATCAGTAATCTCAGAGACTTGATAACCTAGAGAAGAAAGTACCGCCGGCACATCATCTCCAGCTCCCATGATGTATCCGATTCTGGCTTTGGAAACTACCCAGTCTTCTTGAATCAAATTAATAGCAGCAGGAGAAAAATAGGTAAGATTCGGAATATGCTTATAAGAAATCCGATGCGTAACCTGATCAAAGACTTTTTTATCAGCAGTAGTAAACCGGGCGATTACTTCTCTTTTTTCGTTTTTATTCAAGTTGAACGAAACTCGGTAAACTCTCTTCCTCTGACTCAGATTATCTTCTACTCCCAATATTTCAAACTCAGAATCCTGAAGATTCTCAAAAGACAATTCCCCCTCTTTCAGCTCCCTGCCGAAATTGACCGTGACGGTTACGACAGGATTTACCTCGGGAACAATAAACACATTATGATCTGACACATTTAGGTCAACCTCAGGAACAACTGTAAACGGCTGCTTCACCTCTCCATCTACCTGATCATTATACTTGTATTCCAACGGAACTGCAACTGAGAAGTCTTGCCCGTCGATTTTAAAAGTCAGCTCACCTCCTACTTTCATCTCATTGAATGGCTTACCGATCATACGCTGGTCTTTTACATCGTAGATCGCATCCATTACTGGGTTTTCCAGCCAATAAGGCTGTGACAACGGAGTGTTTTCGGATAGCTGAAATGCAACAGGAACCTCAATAGGGTCATTGTTTACTGTAACTTTTTTCTCAGCAGAATATGAATTACCATACAGCTCAAGTGACACATCTGAAAGTGGGACATCTGAAGGATTGTTTACCACAAGGTTCGCCGTGATTTCTTCACCGCCAAATCCCAACTCTTGATCCGTGACAAGCTCAACTTTTAGTCCCATGACTTCAAAAATCAGCTCATCCAATTTTTGCGTTTTTTCTACAATCCAAGCCGCTTGAGAATTGTCTCCTCCTGTCACATGTGAATTGGCAACCCAAAGCATTTGGCTTATCTGCATTAAATTTTTCAGATTGGAACTCGGCTTTTTAAAATCAAAAGTTAAGATAGCATCTTCAATTTTGCTTTTAATTTCTTTTCCTCCGGGAATTGCTTCCCAGCGATCCGGAATCCCCTCGAACGCTGAGGTTTCAAAGGATTCTCCTCTGATGAATTGAAGATGATCTTCGGAAGCGCCGATTCTTGGAGTAGCACCAAAACCCTGTGATTTGTGCATGGTACGACTATTCGCTGCAATTTCACTGTAAGTTTTACCGAGCAGACTGTTGAACTCACCTACTTGAAAAACCGCATATTTCTCAGTCTCTATAGGCTTGAATTCCCCTCCAAAATTATATGAGTTCCAAAAGATCCTTCTAGTCTGCCAAGTATCCACATACTTTAACTGCTCAGGAAATGCTTTTGGGTCGGGCGCTAGGTCAAATGCTTCCTCTGCCAAAATTGCCGATGTGGTGTGATGCCCATGATTACCTCCTCCGGGCACAGTATTGAACCGGGAAATGATAATGTCAGGTTTGAATTTCCTCACTACCCATACCACATCTGACAACACCTTTTCTTTGTCCCAGTTTTGGAGGGTTTCATCGGGATTCTTGGAATAACCAAAATCCATTGCCCTGGTAAAAAACTGTATTCCACCGTCGGTTTCGCGTGCCCGAATCAGTTCCTGAGTTCTAATCTGTCCGAGTTCTATCCCGAGTTCTTTTCCCAGTAGATTTTGGCCTCCATCTCCCCGCGTCAAACTCAAATAGGCTACCTCTACATGCTCTCCATTTCTCAGGGCAGAAATAAGCTGGGTATTCTCGTCATCCGGATGGGCAGCCACATAGAGTACCCTTTTGGTTTCTTTGAGTTGAAGTAGCTTGTGATAAATCTCCGAAGAAGGGAGGGACTGTGCAGGGCATATCAAACTATTCAGCAAAAGGCAAACAATTGCTAAACAGCTAAGGAAAATAGGCTTGGTCATAAATGGGCGAAATTTATACCTACAAGCTAGGACAACCCGGATGGAAATAAAAACATTTTTTGATTAAAGGAAGCAGGCCGCTTTAATGATGAACGGTTTTTCTCACTTTTCCCGGGATGGTGTATCCTAAAGTAAACTCAAAAAAGTCTGCCTTTGCCTTATGTGCTTTGATCTGCACTCCTGCAAACACGTCGTTTTTCATTCGATAGCGAACACCTATTCTTTCATAGAAACCTGTGGTTTCCTGATTGTAATGTGCTTTACTCAGGTAAACTCCGATGCCAATGGGCATATACAGATTCTCTGTCAGTTTCCATTCCCAAGAGCCCACCACAGCGAAGGAATTCACATCAGAAAAATTAACATTTTCGCCGGGATATCTATCTCTTGCCCCTGCACCATAAAACCAATCTATTCCTATACCACCTCTATATTTATAAGAAAGTTCCCACAGATAATTCACTCCCAAACCTCCCCTGAAGTAAGCTTGTTCATCTATTTCGTAGCTTTTCAATCCTGTATAGGCAGCAATATTCCAAAATCCTCTTCTGTCTAATGGCGGGAAATCCGGTCTGGCACCGGGATTGAATTTTTCCTGGTCAATATTCATTCGAAGCCCGATTGCTATGGGCACAAAATTGATCCCTGCATTAGGCTTTTTTATAGAGCCATTTGAATAATGCTTTGTGCCGACTGAACCGAAGATTCCAAAAGCCGGGGATAATTCATAGTTAGCCTTAAAGCCAAAATGAACATGCACATTGACAGCAGTACCCACAAATCCATTGAGAGGATTGGATTCAGTGTCAAACGGATTCATATTAAATCCCAGACCAATTTGGGTGAAATAGCTGAAGTTGAGTTTGCGATAAATATTATTCTTGCCAAAAGGAAACTCCCCAAATCCATAAATCCCCATTGGCCTGCCAATCTCGGGACTATAATTTACCGTAGAGGTAATCCCTAATCCATAGCTAGGGTACCTGTTTAGGTAATTGTAATAAGTATTATTACTGCTCCTCCAACCAAATCTCACATCAAAGGCGGAGTAATTTATTTTGTCTATAAGCTCATCAGCCCAGTCCTTATTGTTGCCTATAATAGGTCCCTGATCGTAAGAAATCTCAACGAATTTTTTTGATTGTGCCTTGGCTTGGTTGAAGCTTAGTCCAAAAAAAATACACGCAATAATCGGTACTGTCTGCAATCGCATCGCTCCTGTGGGTTTTTCGGATGCAAAGATAAAACTATTGCAAAAACAAGCCTATAGTTTTTTTCAAACTCAACACATCTACCTGACAGTCTTTCAATCTAGGGAAAATTGGTAAAAAAAAAGCCTCTGAATATGATTCAGAGGCTTACTCAAGTTTGGCTAATTTCTAGCATGAAACAATGCGGACAGGACTGGATTATCTGATTTTTTGAGTGTTTGCATTTTTTTCTGGATGTGTACGAAGTCGGAGAAATTGATTTTTGAAGTGTGGGCCCAGTTTATTGCCCTGAATTGGCTGAGGATGTCACCCGTTGTTGTACGGATTGATTTTT
>NZ_JAVDWS010000020.1:0-108214 GCF_031457395.1 Algoriphagus sp. 4150 | reverse complement strand
TGAATATGAAAATTTAACTTCTTAGCGTTTTCTTACCCTTACCTAAAAATATAAAAATGAAGTGACAGAAAAATTATAAACATATGAAAAAAATAACTACGATCTTATTTTTTGCGGCTATTATATCCTGCATATATTCTTGTGGGGTGCGTGATTCCAGCAGTGATGGGGATAGTCTCTATCGGTTTAGAGAGTACATTAGACACCATACTTCTGGAAGGCAATCGGTAGTAGACCCTATTGTAGTTGAATTGGTTAAGCCGCTGGATCAATTTGATTTAACACAAGAACTGCCTGCTGATTACCTGAAGATTTCTCCTAAAACATCAGGGAAACTGGTTATAGAGAACGGGACAAACCTGATGTTTGTGCCGGATAAAAAACTGGAGTCCGGCACAGAATATACTGTCACCCTGAAGCTGGACAAGCTCTACGATGATCTCAGCAAGGAATTCAGATCATTTTCTTTTAGTTTCAAGACGCTTGCTCCAAATTTCAAAATCACTACAGAAGATCTACAGTCCTACTCGCAAGATTGGCAATACATCACGGGAACATTGGAGTCCAGCGATATCATTACACTGGAAGAAGCTACCGGGCTACTAGAGGTAAGCCAAAATAAACAAAGCCAAAAAGTCAAGTTTACTGAACCTCTTCCCGCTGCAAGACACTTCAATTTTGTTATTGACAGCATCAGACGCTTCGAAGAAGATTCTGAACTTCTCATCTCTTGGGATGGGAAGGCCATCAAAGCCAAAAACAAAGGAGAGACTGTTTTTCCTATTCCCGGTAAAAGCAATTTTTCTATTTTATCTGTAAGCGCCTCAATGGTACAGGGGACTTTTCTGAAGATTAACTTTTCCGATCCTTTGGTAATAAATCAAAACTTCAATGGATTGGTCAGCATTCAGGACAAGAATAACCTGAGGTTTGAAGTGAATGGAAATCTCCTCAGCGTTTATCCCGAAGATAGGATTACAGGAGCCGCACTCGTAGAGATTTTTGAAGGGATTTCGAGTATCTACGGCTATAAATTGAAGAAACCATTTTCTGAACTAATCGCCTTTGAGCAATTGAAGCCGGCGTTGCGGGCGGTTTCCAAAGGGGCAATTCTTCCCGGTTCGGCTTCTACCCCCTTTTATTTTGAAGCGGTCAATCTCAATGCGGTGGAAGTAAGGATCATCAAAATCTTTCAAAACAACATATTGCAGTACCTGCAGTCCTCCACCCTAGGAGATCAATACTCCTATAATTTGAATACAGTAGGAAGAAGAATTGCCAAGAAAACTATTCAACTGGAAAGCAACGGATTGGAAAATGACGGTGTTTGGAAAGCTTATGGATTGAATCTGTCAGAGTATTTCAAGGCTGATCCGGGAGCAATCTACCGTGTGGAGTTGAGTTTCAAAAAAGAACATACTGTCTACAATTGTGAACAGGCGGTAGACAGTACTGCTCAGGATGAGTTTGAGGATGGTTATTATTACGATGAATACGATAGCCCCTCTCAGGATTTGGATGAAGAAGAGCGGGAAGAACAGTATTGGAACAATAAGATTTACCGCTGGAGGACTTATTCTTACAACTGGGAGCAGCGGGATAATCCCTGTCATGATGCGTATTACAACGAAGAGAGAGTGTTATCCAGTAATGTGCTTGGTTCGGATCTGGGATTCATTGCCAAGATTGGTGGTAATAAAACCTATCGTTTTATTACCACCAATCTCCTGACAACCAATCCTGAGGGAGGGGTGAAGATCTCATTGTACAACTTTCAGAAGCAGCTGATCCGTGAACTGACAACTGAAGCTGACGGTATGGTCTCGTATGAGGAGAAGCAGCAAATTGCATTTGCAGTAGCTCAAAAAAACAACAACTATGCGTATTTGAAATTGGACGACGGGAATATGTTGTCGCTCAGTAATTTTGATATCTCCGGAAAAGAGCTTCAAAAAGGCCTCAAGGGATATATTTACAAAGATCGCGGGGTTCATAGACCCGGAGATACAATCCACTTGACATTTGCGCTGAACGATTTGGCAAATCCATTGCCGGCGGGGCACCCGGTGACACTGGAGGTATCGGATGCGCAGGGTAAAGTCGTGCAGAAAACCGTAGCACAGGGCGCTGAATCGAACCTCTATTACTTCCCCATTAGTACTGAGGCGGAATCACCAACAGGTAACTGGAGAGCAACAGTTCATGTAGGAGGAGCCAAATTCACAGAGGTGCTGCGAGTGGCTACTGTCAAGCCTAACCGCTTAAAAATCAATCTGGATTTTGATGGAGAAGTGCTTTCAGCAGCTAAACCCATCAAAGGGACTGCCACGGTAAACTGGCTGCACGGTGCAGTGGCCAAAAATCTGGATATAGAAATGGAGGCGACGATCAGAAGTACATCGACCGCCTTCAAGGATTTTCCGGATTATGTATTCACAGACCCAATCAGAACTTTTGAAGAAACAGAGGTGTCAATCTTAAAAGGGAAAGTGGATGATGCCGGGAAGATTGCCATCCATAAAGAGTTGGAACTTAATAAAAATGCTCCGGGAATGCTCCGAGCCAGTATTCTCACTAAAGTTTTTGAGGGTGGGGGTGACTTTTCTTTGGATGTGTTTACTAAAGACATAGCCCCGTTTAGCCACTTTGTGGGACTCAAGTCACCTAAAGCGGAAGGATATGGATCGTACTTCACTGATGAGAGTACCCGTTTTGAAGTAGTTTCTGTGGATGAACAGGGAAAGCCTGCAGGTCATCGCGATTTGCAGGTTAAAGTCTACCGTATTGAGTGGCGCTGGTGGTGGAGCCGTGGCGGTGACAATCTCTCAACGTATGAAAATGCAAGTTTGCACCGGCCATACAAAGACATCAACGTCAGTACCGATGCAAAGGGCAAAGCAAATTTTGAATTAACTATTCCGGAGGAAGAGAGCGGACGTTACCTCATAAGGGTCATAGATCCTAACAGCGGGCATGCTACGGGACGGGTTACCTATTTCTATAGAAACTGGTGGGCAAGTGCAGGTACTGCTGATGCGGAAAGTGCAAAAATGCTGATATTCTCAGCTGACAAAGAAAAATACAGTGTTGGGGATAAAGCAGTCATTAAATTTCCTTCGGGAGCCGCAGGACGGGCATTGCTGAGTATTGAAAATGGCACTGAAGTCCTTGCTACGAAATGGGTGGAAACACAAAAGGGTGAAACCCAAACTACGCTGGAAATCACCAAGGAAATGGCTCCGAATATCTTCGTGAATATTTCCCTACTTCAGCCCCATGAGCAAACTGCCAATGACCTTCCAATACGTCTGTATGGGGTTATTCCCATTTTGGTAGAAGATCCTTCTACGGTCTTATCCCCTGTGCTCGAACTGCCGGAAGTACTGAAGCCTGAGGAGAACTATGTGATTAAAGTCTCGGAGAAAAACCGAAAGCCTATGAGCTATACCATAGCCGTGGTAGATGAAGGACTATTGGACTTGACACGTTTCCGGACTCCGGAGATACATAGTGCATTTTATACCAAAGAAGCTCTTGGAGTGAAAACCTTCGATATGTATGACTATGTGATCGGGGCATATTCCGGAAGTGTGGAAAATATCTATGCCATAGGGGGAAGTGACGATGCTGCCGGAGCCAAGAATAGGAAAGCAGACCGGTTTAAGCCGGTAGTCACATTCTTGGGACCGTTTACGCTGAAAGCAGGAGAGAAGGTTTCGCATACACTGAAGATGCCAAACTACGTCGGTTCAGTACGCGCTATGGTGGTAGCGGCTGACAATTCCAATGCCGCTTATGGTTCGGCAGACAAAACTGTACCCGTAAGAAAACCGCTCATGGTCTTGGCTTCGCTACCCCGAAAGCTTTCCCCGGGGGAAAAGGTGACCTTGCCGGTGACTGTTTTTGCTATGGAAAACAAGGTAAAACAGGCGAAAATAACAGTGAAAACCTCAGAAGGATTGAAAGCTATCGGAGGAAACAGTAAGACGGTAAGCTTCTCTGCTCCGGGCGAGCAGATCGTAAATTTTGACTATGCCGTCAATGATGTCGGAATCCAGACGATTGAAATAAATGTATCCGGATCCGGTGAAGAGGCCAGCTATCAGGTAGAAATAGATGTGGAAAACCCAAATCCTGTTACTCATTCAGTAAGAGATCTGAATCTGGAACCCAACGCGACCCAGACCTTCTCGTTCAAGACATTTGGAGTGGAAGGAAGCAATGCTGCTTTTCTCGAGTTTTCCACACTTCCTCCGATGGATTTCACCAGAAGGATGCAGTATCTTATCCAGTATCCGCATGGCTGCGTAGAGCAGACCACTTCTGCTGCATTTCCCCAGCTGTTTCTGGCAGATGTATTTGATGTGACACTAGACCGGAAGCAGCAGATCCAGAAAAATGTGGAAGCCGCTATCCGTAAGTTAAACACTTATCAAAACCCTGATGGCGGACTAAGCTATTGGCCGGGAGCCAGAGAGGCAGATGAATGGAGTACCAACTATGTGGGACATTTCATGCTGGAAGCTAAGCGAAAAGGATATGCATTGCCGTTGACTTTCTTAAGTAACTGGCTGCGTTTTCAGCAGAACGAGGCAAGGCAATGGCGGACAACCAGTAAATCGTACAATACAACCCTCATTCAGGCATACCGTCTTTATACGCTGGCTTTGGCAGGTCAGCCGGAGCTTTCTGCAATGAACCGGCTACGGGAAGTTGATGGATTGAGCAATGATGCTAAATGGAGGTTGGCGGCCGCTTACGCACTGGTAGGGCAGGACCGCGTAGCAAAAGAACTGACATCTACCGCTGTTGTTGATTTCCAGCCGTCAACATATGATTATTATACCTATGGGTCTCCTTTCAGAAACCGTGCGCTGGCTTTGGAGACAATGGTGCTGCTAGGGGATGCAAAACAGCGGGATTTGGCTACCTCTTTGGCAAAGGAACTGTCCTCTTCAAGATGGTTCAGCACACAGGAGACTTCCTATGCGCTGATTGCCTTATCCAAGATGGTAGAAAAAAATGGTGGAAAAGATCTTGAAGTCAGTTTCGTTCAAAACGGTAAGACTACCGCCGTTAAGACATATCAGGCTATCTCACAGCGGGAGCTGATAACGTCCATGGGAGAAAATACAATCACGGTCAAAAACGCCAAGGATAATCTTGTCTATGTACGGTTGATCCAATCCGGAAAACTTCCGTTAGGAGAAGAGCTGGATGAGCGCCGCAAGCTACAGGTTGTCGCCACCTATCTCGATGGAGAGGGGAAGAAGATGGATCCTGCTTCTGTCAGACAAGGAACTCAGATCATAGCACAAATTCGGATAGAGAACACTTCGGCTGATTTTATAGATAATGTAGCCTTATCACAGCTATTTCCAAGTGGCTGGGAAATTGTCAACACCGACTTCACCGAGATGGGTGGAGGAGCTACAGGCAGTGCCAGGTATACCGATATCCGTGACGATAGGGTTTATTTCTATTTTGACCTCAGCAGCAAAGAGAGCAGAACATTCACTGTCAAATTGAATGCTTCCTATTTGGGTAGATATTATTTGCCGGGTTCCCAGGCGGAAGGAATGTATGACAATACGTATTTTGCCAGAACCAAAGGTCAATGGGTTGTTGTGGAAAAGTAAATGATTCGTAAAAAGGAACAACTCCCGGCGTTTTTGGTAGCGCACAAAGTAAAAGTTTTACTGGGGCTTCTGATTTTCCTGAGTTGGCTTTTTTGCTTGCCTAAACCGATTTTTGATGCCCCTACTTCCACCGTGGTGGAAAGTCGTGAGGGAGCACTTCTCGGTGCGCGCATCGCTAAAGACGGACAATGGCGTTTTCCTGCGCAGGATAGTATTCCGCGGCGATTTGAGTTAGCCATCCAATATTTTGAAGACGAGTATTTCTTTCGCCATCCGGGGTTCAATCCGGTGGCTATGGGGAAGGCAATCCATGGTAATCTGACGAGTGGCAAACGCCGGGGGGCAAGTACCCTGACGCAGCAAGTGATCAGACTCTCCCGGAAAAACAAAAAGCGGACTTATTTCGAAAAACTACTGGAGTTCTTCCAGGCTACCAGACTTGAAGCGGGGTATAGCAAAAGAGAGATTCTTAATCTGTATGCTTCACATGCACCTTTTGGAGGAAATGTGGTGGGGCTGGAGGCCGCAGCCTGGCGCTATTTTGGGACATCTTCGGAAGATTTGAGCTGGGGACAAAGCGCCGCCTTGGCTGTCCTTCCAAATGCTCCTGCACTGATATACCCCGGAAAAAACGAGATTCTGCTCAAGGAAAAACGAGACAGGCTACTTCTTAAGCTTTATCAAAAGGGAGTGATTGATGAGATGACTTATGAGCTGGCACTTTTGGAATCCTTGCCGGGCAAACCTTTGGCTTTGCCCGATGCAGCAATGCACTTTACTGAAAAAGTGAGGAAAAAGGATGAGGGAAAGCGGATAAGATCTACGTTAAACTCACTGCTGCAATCCAAACTTAATCAGGTCACCCGGGATCACCATTACCGCCTGAAGCAAAACCAGATCCACAACTTGGCCATCGTGGTGCTTGACGTACACACACGGCAGATCATCGGGTATGTTGGCAATACTCCTACAGAAACCGAGCACGAAAAATATGTGGATGTAGTAGATAAGCCAAGAAGTACAGGCAGTCTTCTAAAGCCCCTGCTTTTTGCCTCAGCGATGCATGCTGGGGAGTTGCTACCACAGACACTGCTTGCCGATGTGCCTACACGGATCAATGGATACAGTCCGCAAAACTTCGACAAGAAGTTTAATGGTGCAGTCAGTGCCGGCAATGCCTTAGGCAGATCCTTAAATGTCCCTGCCGTGAGACTATTGCAGAACTATGGACTGCAGCGGTTTTACAACCAGCTACAAAAAATGAAACTGGGCTATGTGACTAAGCCTGCTGATCACTACGGGCTCACTTTGATTCTGGGAGGAGCGGAGAGCAGTCTGCTGGAAGTGACAAAGGTCTATGCGGGATTGGCTTCCACGCTGAATGGGTATACCGCCAATTCCAGTCAATATCGGGCTGAAGAATTTATGTCACCCATCTATAAGTTGGGGCAGGAGGTGGATTTTGGCAGAACACAGTTTGATCCTCCGGTGCTCGGAGCCGGGGCAATTTATAAAGCATTTGAAAGCCTTCGGGAGACCAATCGTCCCAATGCAGATGAATCCTGGGGCTTTTATCAAGATGCCAGACCTATTGCCTGGAAGACAGGGACGAGCTATGGATTCAAAGATGCCTGGGCTGTGGGAACCACGCCTGATTATGCTATCGGTGTTTGGGTAGGCAATGCAGACGGAGAAGGGCGTCCCGGACTCACGGGGGTTCTGGCAGCAGCTCCGGTCTTATTTGATGTGTTAAAAGAATTGCCTACAAAAAAACTATGGTTCGACATGCCCTATGATGATTTGGTGCAGGCTGAAGTGTGTTCGCTCAGTGGACATCGTGCCGGATTGTATTGTGATGTGACTACGACGGAATGGCTGCCGGCCCAGGGTATCAAAACAGCTGCTTGTCCCTACCATAAGCCGGTTTTTCTGAATGCCTCAGGGACTTATCGGGTTAATTCTTCCTGCTATCCTATGGATGATATGCGGGCGGTCAATTGGTTTGATTTACCTCCGGTGATGGCCTATTACTTTGCTTCTCTCAACCCACAATATAAACTATTGCCGCCCCTAGCTCCAGATTGCGCTGCAGAGGATGAACCCTTGATGGCATTTATCTATCCTCGTAGAAATGAACAGGTGATTTTGCCGAAGAATTTTGATGAAAACGTCAATGATGTCGTATTCAGATTAGCTCATCGTAATCCCGACACCAACGTATATTGGTACCTCGACGAGACCTTTATAGGAAAAACAAAAACCTTTCACGAACTGGCAGTTGTGATCGCTCCAGGAGCTTATTTACTGACTGTCACGGATCAGGAGGGACATTCCATAAACGGGAATATTGAGGTGATCCAAACACATTAAAGCTTGTATTTTGGGCTAAACCGCTGTTACGCTTCCTGCCTGGATTCTTAGTAGCCCAAAAAACAATATCTCCACCCACCGATCTCTTCACACCATCAATAAACCGGAAATTCCCCTCAACAATAACTTGACTATGCCGATACGGGGTTGATAGCAAATACATCCCATACAATACCCTTTCACAGCGGATAGAGTTTTATGGCTAAATGAAGCTTTTCCGATTGAAGAGTTTTTAAATTTGAGTAATTCTGGAAATAAGCGGAGAACTAAAAAAAATGCCTGATTTGGTAGGGGTAAAAACGGTTGAATATGATTGACAAACAACTCACAGCATCAGATATTCAAAGTATCGTCCAAGCGGGAGAAGGGTATAATGCGGAATTTAAAATCCGTGTTCCCAATAAGCTCAAAGAGATCAGTGAGGAAATCTGTGCTTTTGCGAATGCTGCGGGAGGGGTATTGTTAATCGGCGTAAGTGATGATAATAGAATTCATGGAGCTGAAATAGATAATAGCAAGAGATCAGCCATTCAGAATTCCCTAAATGAAATAAGTCCCCATGTTCCGGTTGCCTTATATCCTGTGGAGGTTGGGGAGAAGACTGTTTGGGTGATTGAGGTTAACACCGGGTCTCAAAAGCCCTATGTATTATCCGGTGCCATTTATGTCAGACAAGGTTCCAATACTCAAAAACTTACGACTGTGGAGCAGATGCGTGATTTTTTCCAACAGTCTGACCGCATCTATTTTGATGAAGCACCCTGTATTGATTTTGACCTGAATTCGGATATTGACCTGAATTGGTTTATGGAGTTTCGGACGATGAGCGGACTTTCGCAGGCTGTAAGCCAGAAGCAAATCATTCATAACCTACAGCTTGTTTTACCGGATGGAATCATGAAAAATGGGGGAGTTTTATTCTTTGGTTCCGCACCCGAAAAGCTTGTCGAGACAGCTATTGTTCGCTGTATTTCTTTTGAGGGCAGTACTAAAACCCAGATCATTGATGATAAGTTATTTGGTGGTCCGCTGATGAAGCAATACGAACAGGCCATGAATTGGCTAAAAGGCAAGCTTGATGTACGGTATGAAATTGAAGGGGGTGGTCCCAGAAAGGAAATATGGGAGATTCCCGAAACGGTTTTGAAAGAGACTATCATCAATGCGCTCTCCCACCGTGATTATTACGACAAGGGAGCCAAAATAACTGTTGAGCTTTTCAAAGACCGTGTGGAGGTTAGTAATCCGGGTGGATTGACCAGCGCTGTCCCATTGGTCGATTTTGGTACCAAAAGCCATAGTCGAAATCCTTTGATTTTTGGGTTATTCGTCCGTATCCACATGGTGGAGCAAGTTGGCTCAGGTATCGGCCGCATTAGGGATCTGATGAAATCCGCCAAGCTTCCTGATCCTGTGTTCAAAACAGAAGGGATGTTTTCAGTTGTTCTCCGCAGGACCGTGGAAGAAACTGTGGAAGAAACTGTGGAAGAAACTGTGGAAGAAACTGTGGAGATAATTATAACTGCGATGAAATCAAACCCTAAGATTACATCAAAAGAGTTACAACTGATGACAGGCTTGACAAGAAGAGGAGTTGAATATCAGATCAGTAACTTGAAAAAGGAGAATAAAATCATCCGGGTTGGATCTACAAAGGCAGGTGAATGGAAAGTTTTAATTTAAAAGTAACAATACACCATTATCCACTGACAAACTCGCCTTTTTCGCGGACAACCCGGTTTCCCCATTCGGTAATTGCTTCTAGAATGGGGACAAAACTTTTTCCAAATTCGGTCAGACTGTAAACGACCTTGATAGGAGGCTTTTTACCATAGACTTTTCTCGATACCAAACCGTCTTTCTCTAATTGTTTAAGCTGCAGACTTAACGTCATTTCGGTGACAGACGGCATCTCTTTGTGAAGTTCGCTATATCTTTTCGGTTCGTCTTTTAAATGGTAAAGGATAACCGCTTTCCATTTTCCGCCAACCAAATCCATCGTAAGACTTACTGTGCAAGGGTAAATTTTCCCTTTCAGCTTCACATGCTCGCTAAGACATTCTGTTTTCATTTTACTGTTTTTTTGACCTATCAGTTTGGATAGTTATTGTAAATGTAATTGACTAAGAATAGTTTTGCAACTATAATATTTATAGTATGACGTTAATTATTCTTGCACACCCCACTTTTGATGAGTCACTGGCCAACAAAACTATTGTCGAAGAATTGCAGAAAAGCAACTTAGCTATAGAAATCCGAAATCTGCATGAGCTCTACCCTGACTTTCAAATTGCCTCTCAGACAGAACAGGAAGTATTATTGAGGCACAATACCGTCGTGTTTCAGTATCCGTTTTATTGGTATAATATGCCTGCAATTTTAAAACAATGGTTTGACGTGGTCTTCGAACAGCATTTTGCTTTTGGTTCAAAAGGAGATAAACTGAAAGGCAAAAACTTTCTGGCGAGCTTTACAGTAGGCGGGAAGGAAAAGGATTATACCACATTGGAAAAACATCATTTCCATGTGTATGAATTTTGCAAAAACTTAGAACAAACGGCTTATTTCGCACAAATGAATTTTGTGGAACCGATTTACACCTACAGAACCTCCTTGGCTGATGGTTTTACAAAAGATGAAATAAGGAATGTAGCGAAAGAGCACTCAAAAAAGCTGATAAATCGACTAATCGAAATGAATCTATATAATTATCCGCAATGATGCCTGTAGCCATATTCTCTTTGGTTTACGGGAGGGAAGACAGTAGACGGAAGACCGAAGTGGCCTTGACGATAAAGTTCACCAAATCCTTTGATGCTTTAATTTCTTTAGTGGTAGAAAAGCGGATATACATATAAATCTAGTACTACCGGTCGAATAAAAACCCCAATCCATTGGGGGTATCTCTCAAAGTTTCTAACTAGGGCTTGCTGAAAAAGTCTCAGTTATGCCAGCCCTGCCTGTCCGGCAAGGCAGGTTCAAGGCGGCCGAGTGAAGATGTATGCTTATGCCTCGAATGAGGCCAACGTAGAAGATGGTATGGCTGAGGCTAGCTTGAAAATCCCGATTTTGGGATTTTCTGATGCATGGATAAATACCTATTGTGGTCAATAAGCTTGCACTTGCTGAAAAACCGTTCGCATCAAAAATGGATTAATCATTTAAAATGATAGCTTTTGATCTATTACTGGCGTTTTTCAGCATGCCCTAAAAAACCGGGCTCTTGTATGGGATTGGGAATTCCGGTTCACTATAAGGACTGGAAGAAAAACACCGGCTTTTATCATCCCTTGGACTCAGTACTGCTATCCCAATTGATACGGCTCCACCTCTAAATCCTACATTTCCAGCCGTTTTTTTAACGGTTCGCAAAGATATATTTTCCGGTGATCCTACGGCGATCCATATTCACGGTATCAATTCCGGGAATGCCATGTCGATTTGGAACCGCCAATATACGCTAGTCATACTTTTCACATTAAGTTCTTTCTTCCCTGTATCAGGGCAGAGCCTGTCTTTCAGTTCTTGGGCTGAGGTTTATGAATATGCAAAAGACCATCAACCGGATTTCCTGATTTGGGAGAAGACGGCTGATCAGCAGACCTATGGAGTACGTAACGCAAAGGGAGGGTTAATGCCTCTTATTAAGGCGTATGGGAATTATGATAATTTCCTTCAGCTTCCCGTTCAGTTGATACCCTCTGAGGTATTTGGAGGAGAGCCCGGTACTTTTACCGAAATACAGTTTGGCACCCAATACCAATTGGATGTAGGGCTGGAAGCAAGTCTCCCCTTAGTCGATACCAAAGCATGGAACCGGGTAAAATCAGCCAAGCTGGAAAAACAACTCAGTAACGCTGAATTACAATCCGCCCGTCAAAATCACAAAGAACAACTGGCCCGTGCCTATTATCTGGCCATACTTAGTCAGGAAGCTTTGGAGCTCAGTGAAGCCAACTACAAAGCTGCTGACAGTATCCATCATGTTGCAAGACAGCAATTTGATCAGGGAGTTATGGAGCCTCTTCCTTACCGGCGTCTCAAGGCAGCTGCCTTCCTGGCCAAGTCCAACTATCATCGGCAAGTCTCCTCAACTTCTTCTAACTATAACAAATTAAAGTATCTAATGGGATTGGATCAGGAGGATTCTATTCACCTGACTGAGACCATTGTCTTTCAGGCCAGGCAGGAGGATATCCCCGGTTACTCCTTGGAAACACAGCCAGACTATCAGAAAGCCGCATCTTCATTGGAATTGGCCGAGCGGGACTTAAAAGCATCCCGGCAAAGACATCTTCCTACGCTGAATGCTGTCGGAAGGTATTCCCAGCAGGCCTGGTCTGATGATATGAGGATGGGGAATTATACATGGTTCAGCACGGCGATGATCGGATTGAGATTGGAATGGAGCATTTTCGGAGGTAATCTCACCCGGAATCAAATTAATTCAACAAAGCTGCAACGTGAGATTTCGGAAGCCGGACTGCGTCAAACTCAACAAAAGCTTGTCCAAGAGCGACATGATCTATCCACTGATCTCGCCCAAAATCTCGAAATACTAAAAAATTATAGAGAAACTTATTCTGTATATGAAGATAATTATCGCCTCGCCCGGATCCAGCTCCGGGAAGGGGAGATCAGTATAGACGAACTGCTTCAGGTACAACAGGAACTTTGGGATAACCAGCGGCAGTACCTAAACAGTCTGGCAGATTATCTGATCGCAAAAGCATTGATCGAAATTAAATCAGAATAATCAAATGAACAGTAAATTATAACCTTGTCCATAATGCATAATCTGTCCAATAAAATTACCTCTTGGGGATACCTGATTTTTCCCGCTTTGGTGTCATGTGGCAACGGAGAAACATTGAGTCCGCAGATCAAACCCCTAACGGAGGCGGTTTATGCTTCAGGTTATATCCAATCGAGGGGAGAATTTGAACTTACTGCCCAATCGGAAGGAATTCTGAAGAGGCAGCTTGTGGAAGAAGGGGATTATGTGGATGCAGGTCAGGCTCTATTTGAAATCGCCGGTATAGCCCAAGAAGCAAGATTGACCAACGCTCAAAACCTATATGATCTGGCAAACAAGAATTCGGGCAGCAACAGCCCATTACTGGCAGAAGCCCAAAATGCAGTTGGGCTAGCCTGGGAGCAATATCAGGCGGATTCGATCAACTATGTACGCTATACCAATCTGTGGAATGAAAAAGCAACTTCCCAAGCGAAATATGATGCGGCTGTCACTGCCTTCAATTCTTCCAAACTCTCTTGGGCCCAAGGCAAAAACAACCTGGAAAACAGGTGGGATCAACTAAAAAACGAACGGGATCAAGCTTATCAACAATTGCTGTCAGCAAGGGAAGAATCGGGTTTTTATACGGTGCGGGCCGAGCAGCCGGGGACTTTCTTCCAGCGTGGAAAAGAAGCCGGAGAAGTCGTACGCAAAGGGGACTTGCTGGCTGTGCTGGGGCTGGAAGGTGGATTTATCGCCAATCTGAAAGTAGATGAACAGGATATATCCCGACTGGAAACAGGTCAAAAAGTGCTGCTAAAGATCGATGCTTATCCTGATGGCATGTATGAAGCCAAACTGGAAAAAATCTACACCAAAGTGGATACGCGCGACCGGATGTTGCGGGTAGATGCTGCTGTGCAGGATCAGCTGCCCGGAAAATATACCGGATTGGCACTGGAGGCAAATATAGTGACCAGGGAAAAAGATTCTGCACTGGTTATCCAACGGAATTTACTGATGCAGGGAGACAGCGTCATGGTAGAAAAAGATGGCGAAGAAAAGAAAGTAAAAGTAGAAATCGGGCTAAGGACCCTTAGTGAGGTGGAGATTTTATCCGGAATTGACAGGGACACAAAACTTATTAAACCATGAGGGTGATTCTCTCCATAGCTAAAACCCATCTGCTGGCTAAACCCAAGCAGTCTCTGGTGGCTATGCTCGGGGTGACTTTTGGCATAGGCATGTTTGTGGCCATGGTCAGTCTGATGAGCGGACTTAATAATTTTACAGAAGAACTCACGATGACTTCCTCTCCGGATATCCATATTTACAAGGATATCTCCGAGCCCCAAGTTGCAATTATAGAACAGCTCAATCCCGAAGGGGTCAATTTTGTACATCATCCCAAGCCCAAAAATGAATCTCAAAAAATCCGGAATGCCTTTCAGATAGCAGAATTGATCCGACAGGACCCGGATGTTCTGGGAGCCGCTCCACAGTTGTCCAGCCAGGTATTTTACAATTTCGGTCCCATACAGCTCAATGGGAACATTGCGGGAGTGGACATACTGGAAGAGGACAAGTTGTTTGACCTTTCTTCCAAAATGAAGGGAGGAGAAATCGCCGGGTTGCTCACCACCACCAACGGCCTGATCATGGGAAGCGGACTTGCCAAAACACTTTCCCTCTCGGTTGGCGACAACGTAACCGTCACCACACCGGATGGGGTGACTATATCACTTAAAGTGGTTGGAATATTTCAGATGGGGCTTGGAGAAATTGACAATATCCGTAGTTATGCAAATATATCCACTGTTCAGAAGATTCTTGGCAAAGACCAGGCATACATCACTGACATCAATGTGAAGCTGATAGATCTCTATCAAGCAAAGGCCAAAGCCGTGCAGATACAGTCAATTTTCGGATACAAAGCTGAAGATTGGGAAACAGCAAATGCGACGTTTTTGGCAGGGGCGGTGATCCGTAACATAATGACCTATTCTGTATCTATTACTTTATTGATTGTGGCCGGTTTTGGGATCTACAATATTCTGAATATGACCATTTTCAGTAAGATGAAAGACATCGCCATTCTCAAGGCGACAGGGTTTGCCGCAAAGGATGTCACCGGCATCTTTATGACCCAATCGTTGGTTATAGGTTTAGTGGGAAGTGTATTGGGGCTGATACTTGGGTTTGTTCTTTCCTATTTACTTTCTCTGGCTCCGTTTGACGGGGGGGATGTGATTGCCATTGATGCATTGCCGGTGAGTTTTGATCCCCTGTATTATGTAATAGGGATTGTATTTGGAGTATTCACGACCGCCGTGGCGGGTTATATGCCGTCCCGCAAAGCCGGCCACGTGGATCCAATTGAGATTATCCGTGGCATCTAGCCATGCAACTGCTAATTGATTTAGAATGAAAGAGATTATATTGGAGACAAAGGGAATCAACAAGTATTTCCACGAACCACAGACCTTTCAGGTGCTCAATGACATCAACTTGAAAGTATTTAAAGGCGAATTTCTCAGTCTGGTGGGTAAATCCGGATGTGGGAAATCTACCTTAATGTATCTGTTGAGTACCATGGATACCGATTATAAGGGTGTACTGGAAATCAGTGGGGAGAATCTTACCGGAAAGCGTGCCGACTACCTGGCCGGTTTTCGAAACCGGCACATCGGGTTTGTATTTCAGTTTCACTTTCTCCTACCTGAATTTACAGCCTTACAGAACGTGATGATTCCTGCGCTCAAGCTCAGGAAATATCCCGAGTCCCAGATCAGGAAACGGGCAATGGAGAAGCTGGAAATGCTCGGTATTGCGGATCAGTCAAATAAAATGTCCTCCAAGCTTTCAGGTGGGCAACAGCAACGTGTGGCGATCGCCCGTGCGCTGATCAATGATCCGGCCTTGATCATGGGAGATGAACCTACGGGTAATCTGGACAGCACCAATTCAGCTATTGTATTTGATATATTTAGAAAGCTGACACGTGATTTTGGACAGACAATCATTGCTGTCACCCATGACGATGATTTTGCAGCCAATTCAGACCGTATAATTGAGATGAGTGATGGAAAGATTGTCGGCTAAACATCCTTTAACTCCTAAAAAAGAGAGTCAGGATACCCGGATCCGAAGAGAACTATATTTTCTTAAATTTGAAGATTGTGTAAAACAATTGGACAAAATGGAAAAAGAGTTGCACTCATTTTACCCCGAAGCCCCACATGTTTAAGCGGAAATATTTTTGGCTCGAGTATGGGATCATTTTGACCTTCACCACCATAGGAAGCATCATAAGATATTTTATATGGGATTTTTTGGAGCTGAAAGGTGGGATGACACTTGAGGTTGTTTTGATTTCATTTATCTCTGTTGCGATTGCGTGGGAAGTCTTCCGTGGGGTCAACAGCTACATGAACAAGATCATGCCCTTTGGGCAGGGAGTTGCCAAGCGGATTGGAATACAGCTGACAATCGGAGTACTCTTTATGACTCTGTTCGGCTCTATTATATTATCCTATGCAGCACAGTTTTTTGAAGGCCCAATGAGCAGGATGTTCAATATAACCGTCTATGCTACCTACATCATTTTATCCTTTTTGATCAACTGTGTATTTTTCGCAAAATTCTTCTTTGACCAGTGGAAAAAAGGGATACTAAAGGCCGAACGGCTTGAGAAAGAGAAAACCCAAGTACAGTTTGACAATCTTAAAAACCAACTCAATCCCCATTTTCTGTTCAATTCCATGAGCTCATTGAACAGTCTGATATATGACAATCAGGAATTGGCCTCGGATTTCCTCCAGAATCTCAGTAAAGTATACCGCTATGTGCTTCATAATGAAGGGAGAACATTAGTGCCTGTCTCTAGCGAACTCGATTTTATACATCATTTTATCTTTCTGCTGGAAACACGCTTTCAGAATACTATCCGGATCAGCGTAGAAGTACAGCACGAACTGGTAGGTTTGGGCATAGTTCCCGTCACACTTCAGGTTCTTCTCGAAAATGCCGTGAAGCATAATAAGATGGATGAAGATCATCCTCTCCAAATCAGAATTTATTCCCAACAGGACAAACTGATGGTAGTCAATTCACTTCTTCCAAAGAAGTCCGTTGAAAGTAGCAACAAAAAGGGCTTGAATAACCTGAAGTCACTTTATGCCTTCCTTACAGATATGCCGGTAGGGATCCGGTGTACGGAGGATTATTTCAGTGTAGAAATTCCTCTTCTGAGAATTCAAGACCGTGTTCTACCGGATTATAAAATTGTCAGTTAAATCATCAGGGAAATTGCTTTTAAAAGTCCCAATTGATATAACTCTTCAAGAGTTGATCTTATTGAAAGTAAGCATACTGATTTTGTTGATCTTTGACCTTTAAATTAAAAACTCTTGAAGGGTTTTGATATAAAAGCGATTCCCCGGTTAACTTGTGAAAAATGGAGTTTTTCTTTAGTACAACACCCAAAATACTGATTATAGAAGATGAACTGTTGGTGGCCAACGGGCTGATTAAAAGCATCAAAGCGCTTATTCCCGAAGCACATATTTTCCCCGTCCTCACCAGCGTGAAAAAGGCGCTGCACTGGTTTGATAAAAATGAAGTGCCCGACCTTATCTTTTCTGATATCCAGCTTTCGGACGGGATTAGCTTTGATATTTTTGAACACTATGAACCTGCCTGCCCCGTCATTTTTACAACGGCGTATGACCAGTACGCCCTGAAGGCCTTTGAAGTGAACAGTGTAGATTTTCTTCTTAAACCTATTGGAAAGGATGATCTGAGAAAATCTCTGGAGAAACTAAAAAAACGATGGGAATCCTATCGGCTGCCCAACTTAAATGCGAGCCTGAGACAGAGTGTTCAGGGGCAGCTGTATTTAGAGCGCTTTCTTGTGCAATATAATCAGGGGTATATGCCTGTGATCCAGGATGAAGTCGGCTGTTTTCAGAAAGATGAATTGATTTTTGCCTGGAAAAGGGAAGGGAAGAGGTACCTGACGGATTTTAATTCCATTGATGAACTGGAATTAAAACTTAACCCCTCGTTGTTTTTTCGTGCCAACCGTCAGTTTATCATCCGGATTGATAATATAGTGCAGATCAAATCAACACATAAAGGTATTGAGGTTCAGCTACACGTACCCCAACAGTTTATACTGGATGTAAGCCGCGAAAAAGTACCAATCTTTAAAAGATGGTTATTGGGGAGTTAGCAGCATAACTCTATATATCAAAGCTAATTGCGGTCATGGATTCGGTAATTATGGGTTTATTTTCTGATCTGAAGTGTTGACCGGGAGGGGGTAACAGTAGCATGATGCTGTCGCAAATCAACAGATTTAACAAAATCCTAAATTTGAAAGGTAAATGATATTATGAAAGAGTTTCTATACGACGGCAGGATATATTACAACCCTGTTGAGTTTGCAATGGCACATATAGGCGGTACTTGGAAAATCCCGATTCTGCTGTGTCTTCGGAACGGTTCTGTAAGATATGGCGATTTAAAAAAGTCCATACCCCACATATCAGACAAAATGCTTTTTACTCAATTGCGGGAATTGGAGGAAAAGAATATGCTTTCCAAACACAAATTTTTAGAAAAACCACCGAGAGTGGAATATCAGTTGACCGAAAAAGCTAAAAAAGCGCTACCTCTTATTGACCAATTAACTGAATACGGTATTTCTCTAATGAAAGAAGCAGGGATTGATTGATACTTAACAGGCTGTTTTTCAGCCGTAAATGCGAAACATATATTGTCTTACTCTTATTTTCCTTTATATACAAAAAGGTATATAAAAATGGCTGCACAATTCCCAGCAATTAGATTTGCAGCGAACGAAATTTTAGAAAAATGGAGAATATAAAGCATCAAAAAGAATGGATCACAATTCCCAGCCTACCTTGTATATCGATAGAAGAAACACTATCCTTTTGGCAAATGTTGGGGTTTGAAATCACCTATAAGCAGACCCGCCCTTATCAGTATGGTGTTGTGCAACGGGGCGGTTCCGAACTGCATTTTGGCCGTGTCAAAGGCATGGAGGCCGAAAGTAATTTAGACAGCGGCTGTCTGGTACAGATATCCGACATCGAATACGTTTATAAGGAATTCACCACAAGCTTCAAGGAGCATCTGGGTAAAGTTCCAAACTCGGGGATACCGAGAATTTCCCGGATGAAACCTGGGGCCACCCGGTTTTCACTGACGGATGTATCGGGCAACTATATTATTTTCATCGATCAGGAGAAAATGGAAGCAGACCAGAAAACCTATGAAAAAGCTGACGATAAAAATCAAAGTCCTTTACGGAAGGCCATTGCTACCGCAATAAGATTTCGGGACTATAAAGAAGATGATAAAGCAGCCGCTAAAACCTTGGACGTTGCATTGAAAAAAGCCGAAAACGAAGCTCCAACAGATATAGCGGAAGCATTACTTATACGCATAGACTTAGCTGGCAATTTGAACGATCCGATACGAGGGGAAGAATGTAAAACACTGTTGAGTGAGATAGACTTGCAGGACGAAGAAAGGGAACGTTTGACCCAAAAGCATAACAGCACCCTTTAACTTTACTATCAAAAGTATGGAATACCCTCATTCATCCCGCAAGGAATTCACCGGGTTGATGAGGGCTGTTTTGAGGGATTGGAAAGTAACAGTGAGCAGGGCTATACCTAGAAGTCCAATCACCGTGTAAAGGTAAACCCCTATTCCAAGTGTGGCATGGTAAGCAAAACCGGAGAGATAGTTTTTTGCCATATACCAAGCTATAGGGATTCCGATCAATAATCCCACTGAGGTTAAGATGACGAAATCCTTGCAAAGTAGGGTCCATAATTGGCCGGGTGATGCACCAAATACTTTCCTTATCCCCATCTCTTTGACCCTTTTGGCAGCGGCAAAGGAAGAAAGTCCAAAAAGCCCTAAACATACAATGAGCAATGCCACAATGGTGAAGCCCAATGATAATTTTCCCAGTACTTTTTCCATTTGATATTCCCGTTCATACGCTTCATCCAAAAAACTATACTCAAAAGGCTGGTCTGGACTGAGCTTTTTCATTGTTTTTTCAATGTGCGCCAAACTTTCATCCATCGTGTACCCTGACTTGGTTTTGATATAATAATGGAAGCCCACATCAGTAGAATACATAAAAACCATAGGCTCAATGTCTTCTCTCAGACTATTGTTGTGGAAATCTTCTGTCACTCCAATCACCTGCCCCAAACCATTCCATACATCCAGTTCCATACCAATTGCCTCTTCGGCGTTGATCCCCATCACTTCGATGGCTTTTTTATTAAGCATGTATAGTGGGGTTTTCTGCTGTTCCATGGAAAAATTCCTCCCGGCTACTATGGGGATATCTAAAGTCGGAAGGAAATCTTGGTCACAGCGTAAGAGTTTGAAGAAAACAGTACTGCTTTCCGGCTTTCCGGGCCATGATACCTCATCGGTTACGATAGGAATGGTCAAGATGTCGCTGCCGGCAAAACCTGCACTTTGTATGCCGGGATAATTCAGCAACTCCTGTTTGAAAACGGCTGGGTTTTTCAATACCTCTTGCTGAGGATCGACGATAATGACGTTTTCTTTCTCATATCCAAGGTCTTTCTTGGTGATGTATTCCAACTGGCTATAGACGGCCAAGCTACAGATTACTAGCGTGACCGATGCAGCCAACTGAATTACGACCAAGGACTTTCTCAACCTTGATCCTGTCAACATAGGCGTGTTGCCCTCTTTCATTATTGAAATAGATTTGAAAGAGGATAGAAAAAAGGCTGGGTAAGCTCCTGCCAGTAGGCCACAGACCAAGGTCAGCAGTCCCGCTCCAAGCAGAAATGTATAATCCAAATCCCTCCATGTGATGTTTTTTCTGGTAACCTCACTAAAGTAGGGTAAAAGGGAATTGACTAGGGCAAGGGAAATTACCAGTGCCATGAATGAAAGAATAGTTGATTCCATTAAAAATTGCAGCATCAGGCTGGATCTTCGGGAGCCAATTGCTTTTCTTACCCCTACCTCCTTGCCTCTGGTAGAAGCCCTTGCCGTGGCAAGGTTGGTGAAATTGATGCAGGCCATGACCAATATAATCAGGCCTATCAGACAGAAAAGGACCACGTTTTCTATCTTTCCCCCGGCCTCTTGACCGTTTTGGAATTTGGAGAATAGTCTTGATCGGGAGTATTGAAATAAAAATGGGTTACTAGAGCAGTCAGGACAGTTTTTGGACACCAATGGAGATAGCTTCAGGTTGGCTACTTCTACATCAATATCCCGGTGCAGGGCTACATAAGTACGTGTACCTCCGCTGGGCCAGTTATGTGACCAGGGATTTTCTGCCAGAAAAATTTCAAAGGGAAGGACAAAATCAAACTGAATGGTGGAATGTGAAGGGATATCGGCAAAGACGCTGTTTACTACCAATTGGTGCTGCTGGTTGACTTCCACGATCATCCCAATTGGATCTATATCAGCAAAAAGCTTTTCAGCCAGTTTTTCGGAGATGGCGATGGTATTTCGGTTTTCATTCAGTGTTTCCCTATCCCCTTTGAGAATGGGAAAACTGAAGATTTCAAAAAGGGCAGGTTCAGCATATATTCCATTTTCAAGGAAGGAATTCTTCTCGTGTTTTAGGAGCAGCTTTTCGTTCATGCTAGTCCGTGCGATCAGTTCCACCTCAGGGATTTCCTCTTCTATTGCTTCGGCCAATATGGAAGGAGTAGCACCGTGGGTCTTGATTTCTCCGTCAGGATAGGTGTTGTTGATCAGGACACTATAGATGCGGTCAGATTTATCGTGAAACCCGTCATACTTCCACTCGTCCATTGCCCAAAGCAGGATCAACATACATGTAGCAAGCCCCACTCCAAGACCTAGGATATTGATCAGGGTATAGCCTTTGTGGCGATAGAGATTGCGAAGCGAAGTTTTCAAGTAGTTTTTTATCATATCGAAAAGGCTAATATCCACATGTGTCCTATGCAAAATGGCATGAATACAAACCTTGAATTTTCGAATACCATGCCAACTACAATGTATTGATAATCAGTGCGTATTGATGCTCTTGTTTCACCGCCACGTTCGCTGGCGGGCTTTGGTATTCGCAAGCGGACAATGTTTGAATTACCGAATCTTGTTTTTTTAGGTTTCGGCAACTGAAATTACAGATTATTAGACTAGAGGTAGTTTAAAATGATTTGGCTAAAGCCGGAATCTTTGGCAGGTTTTTATCAACCTCCAGCTGAAGCAGGAGGGAATTGATGGGATTCTGCCAATTACCTGAAGAAACGAAAGAGGACATTCGAAATTCATCTCCATCAATAGGAATGCGGCTTTAGCCCGGTCCTCTGGAAATTATAATTCTAAACGGGGCTGGGCTTTAGCCAAATTCTCGGGCCATGAGGCGACATAATTCGCAAAATCCCGGGATAAACGATTTGGCTAAAGCCGGAAAGCTTTTGCCGTTTTTTATCTGCCTCCAGCTGAAGCAGGAGGGAATTGCTGGGATTCTCCCTATTACCTGAACACACCAAAGAGGCATTCGAAATTTTTCTCCATCAATAGGAATGCGGCTTTAGCCCATTCCTCCGGGAATTATAATTCCAATGGGGCTTTAGCCAAATTCTCGGGCCATGAGGCGACATAATTCGCAAAATCCCGGGATAAACGATTTGGCTAAAGCCGGAAAGCTTTTGCCGTTTTTTATCTGCCTCCAGCTGAAGCAGGAGGGAATTGCTGGGATTCTCCCTATTACCTGAACACACCAAAGAGGCATTTGAAATTCATCTCCATCAAATAGGAATGCGGCTTTAGCCCATTCCTCCTCCAGTAATTAAAATCCCAATAGGGCTTTAGCCAAATTCTCGGGCAATGAGGCGACATAATTCGCAAAATTCAGGGATAAATAATTTGGCTAAAGCCGGAAAGCTTTTGCCGTTTTTTATCTGCCTCCAGCTGAAGCAGGAGGGAATTGCTGGGATTCTCCCTATTACCTGAACACACCAAAGAGGCATTTGAAATTCATCTCCATCAAATAGGAATGCGGCTTTAGTCCATTCCTTCAGGAAGGAAAATACCACTAATCATATAATGCTCCAGACATAGGGCTGTCATAAGGCTATTCTAATTTTGCAGGAAAGAAAATACTTATTCAACGAGCAATCGTGGTGCTAACAGTTTTCAGTACAACCCTGTAATAACAGTAGTAAATCAAACGACAAAATCAGAAAGTAAAATGGACAACAAAACAGTTACAGACATTCTTGCTTCACAATATAAAGCAAGCCTTGGATAGTATGGGGAGTGAAATTCTATCCAGGAGCTAATCCCGAAAGTTATGCTCCTTTTGACAACGCTATTGAAGGTGCGGAAAGCCTTGGCGGTTCTCAAGATTGGGAAAACCCTGATGAAAATGTAAAAGTTGAAGGTTTTCATACAAAAGATGAATTACTTTCATTTATTGATGACATTGAAAGAACCTTAAAGCAAAAAAATGAAGCATTACCACTAGATAAATTATACGCCATTTTAATTCAACGCTATTTCCCTACCCAAAATGAAATACAGAGAAACAAAGCCAAGCGGATTTTTGACAAATTTCATCGAGAGTTTTTGGGAGTACGAAACTTTGGAAACCGGCCTTGGACATACCATTATTCCTGACGGATATTTTGACCTAATCGCAGAATTTGAAAACCACACACTAAAACTTGTAAAACTCACGGGAGTTTGGGCAAAACCAATTCACGTTCATATTCCTAAATCGACAAAAATATTCGGTATCCGTTTCAAACTTTTAGCAGCCGAATATTTGCTCCAGCACAAAATAAAATCCATTCTCAATACAACCGAAAATTTACCTTTAAACTTTTGGAATATTGACACTTATGAAAGTAGCGATTTTGAAAGATTTGTTATAGACATTTCCAGCCGTTTGGAGAACTCAATCAAACATCTGAAAGAAATAGACACCGAGAGGGGGCTTTTTGTACCAAGTACAGGTAGCTACTAGTCAGAAATTCCTAACACCCACCGGACATCAAAAGGATCCGTTAGCTCAATCAGTTTTTGGTCATCATGATTCCCGTCAAAAGGCTTTTTTTTGTCACCCGTCAGTTTTTCAATAAGTTCCCTTCTTTCATTCGTGTCTTTGCAGCCAAAAAAAATAGAAATATAGTTTCCCACCTTCCTTCCTTCGTTGTGCACCAGATCCGAACCGTGAATGGTTATTCCCTCCGCAAGCAGCGATCCACTCACTACAATTTCCTTATTGGCATGTAATTCCTTTTCAAAAGATTTCACTTGCAATACGCCCCCAAAGCAAGATTGGTAAAAGGTGAGTGCCCTTTTACAATTTCCGGAGAATGTTATAAAAACGGCACTCATTGCTTTGTAATTAGTATGTGCTATCATAGTTGATTAAATCAGGCATCAGGAATTTCAGGTTCAACCAGCTTGATCAATTTTTCCAGAGATTCTTGCCAGCCCAGATAGCACATTTCGGCTGGAATAACATCGGGAATTCCTTCCTGTAGCACGTTGAGCTCAGTGCCACATGAGACTTTTTGGAGTTGTATCGTGGTTGTTATTTCTCCGGGTAGGTTGGGGTCGTCAAATCTTTCGGTGTATTTAATAAGTTCATTGGGCTTTATTTCCAAATATTCGCCCCCAAAGGAATGTCCATTTCCCGTACTGAAATTAACAAAGGTCATTTTAAACGATTCCCCTACCTTAAAATTCATTTCCTGTACGGTGCAAAGAAAGCCATAAGGAGGAAACCAAAAGGAGTTGGCTATTGGGTCTGCAAATGCGCGAAATACCTTTTCTGGACTCGCCTTTATTACTCTGTGTAATGAAACTGTATTGTTTTGCATGATTTTAAAATTTAGGTGTTTGTTTACTTTTTGTTTTTAGCCATTAGTATAAACCTTGCGGTTATAGATATAGGAAACAGCAAGAATACCCAACACCACAATAGGCAGAAGCATATATGTAATGTTTTTGTCTACACAGGCGTGGCTAATAAATGCATAGATTAAACTAAAGGTCAAGCCTGCATATGCCCATTCCTTTAGCTTTGCGGGGATACTGGGTACCGAAATAGCTATTACTCCCAATACTTTACTGAAAATAAGAGCATAGGCAAAGTAATCAGGGTAACCCAACGGTTTTGTACCTGCATTTACATATCCCGGTGCAAAAAGCACAGTTCCGAGTGGCATTACTCCCTCCCATAGAAGGATGATGATAGTCGCCGTCCAAAAGATTATTTTATTTTTTTTCATAATGGATTATTGCTTAGTTGATTCAACATAGGTTACAAAATTGTTTAAAATAGCCTGCCATCCTTGTTTTTGAAATTCAGGGTCATTTTCGTTTTCCGCATCGAAGGTGGTTTCTACAAGGTTTTTCCCATTTTGTTCAGAAAACAATGTAGTAGCCTTTCTTCCATCCCCCATAGTATAGGTGATTTCCTTATGCAGTTCCACGGTATCATACGTGCCTTCAAAATCGAACCCGAAACTGCCATCTTTTGCTTCCATTCTATTCTTGAACTTTCCACCCACTGTCAGGTCGTTTTCACTACTTGGACAGTGCCAACTTGGATCAGGGCTATTCCATTGCATAATATCAGCAGGATTATTCCAAGCCTCCCAAACTTTTGCCATGGGAGCATTTACTGTGGCTTCTACTTTAATTCTTGTTACTTGTGTCATGTTGTTTAGTTTTTATTGTTTGATAAATTGTATGATTCAAAATTACAACAGGAGGGAGCGTTATATAGATTGGAAAAACGACAACATAAGGGGGGGATAATGACAAGGCAATTCTTACATTAGGTAAATCTTTAAATTTACATGCGATGAAATCGAGCATGCCGAAGACGGCACACAACTTGTCCCGAACCTGCTTCGGGAGAGGGATGATTATTCACCTAGCGAGATTCTCCCGATTCGCCGCGGCGGACGGGACAGGCTATCTGACCATTAAAAATCAAAATATAAACAGATGAAATGCCCATGAGAAAGTCTTCTCACACAGGGGGATGATTATCTAGGGCATTCCATCTGACCAAAAAAATCAAATTATAAACAGATGAAAATTTCAGTCTTTGTCCCTGAATATGGAGTAATAGAAGCGGTTACACCACCGTTCCGAAGTTTCAATACTGCCAATGAGTTTTTAACAACATTTGGGAAAAAGCCTGTTTTTCAGGTGGAATATGTGGGTTTAAATGAATATGTACCGGCAAACAATGGGGAATACACCATTAAAACAGATAGGTTGCTAAAGGATGTGACTCACACCGATTTACTCATTATACCCCCTACATTTGGCGATACAGATAAGGGGATACAGGCTAATTTGGAAGCAATACCTTATTTCAAAAAGTTGTATGCGGACGGAGCCCGCCTTGCCAGTTTGTGCATCGGCGCTTTTCTGTTAGCAGAAACAGGCTTGCTGAATGGTAAAAAATGCTCTACGCACTGGGCACATATTGAGGAGTTCAGGGGGAAATACCCCGAGGTGGAAGTAGCCGATGGAGCGATCATCACAGAGCACGACAATATTTACAGCAGCGGTGGTGCCAGTAGTTTATGGAATTTAATATTGTACCTGATCGAAAAGTTTTCTGACAGGGAAACTGCGGTAATGATTTCAAAATATTTTGCTTTGGATATGGGAAGGGATAGCCAATCGCAGTTTGCGATCTTCAGGGGCCAACGATCCCACGAGGATCCTGAAATCCAACTAGTGCAGGATTATATAGAATCGCACTATGAAGAAAAAATAACTGTGGAATGCTTGGCAAATTTAATCAGTACGAGCAGAAGGACCTTTGAAAGAAGATTTAAGGCCGCAACCAACAATACTCCCATAGAATATACACAAAGAGTAAGAATTGAAGCAGCCAAAAAATTCTTTGAAGCGTCCAGAAAGAATGTTTCCGAAATAATGTTTGATGTAGGCTATACCGATACCAAAGCCTTCCGGGATATCTTCAAAAAAATAACCGGTCTTACTCCCATTGAGTATAGAAATAAGTTTGCACGGGTGGGGTATGAGGTTTGATATCTTAGTACGATCTCCATCAATAGGAATGTGGCTTTAGCCCATTCCTCCGGAAATTAAAATCCCAATGGGGCTTTAGCCAAATTCTTCGGACAACGAGGCAATATGATTTGCAAAATTCTGCGATAAATGATTTGGCTACGCCCAGAGGGGATGAAAATAGGATTGGGAATGATATGGGAGACTTCCCCACAAACAGATTATTTGTAAGAGTCCTTTGAGGTATTCCCCATTTCTAATTCTAATTCACCTCCGGAAGTGATGGATTTCAATGGTATAAAAGGTTCATGTACTGTTTTATTGTTCAGCATAATTTTCTCAATGTATGTTCCGGCAGCTTTACCGGATTTTTTCTTGATAACAAACTCCTTTCCTTGGTAGTAGTTAGGATTCAAAGCGATTGTCACTTTATCAAATAAAGGGGAGGATAATCCCATTTTTGCATCAGGTTCTGTCAGCCCGCCTACGTCAAATAAACCTATTGCTCCCAAAACATACCATGCACCCAATTGGCCCTGATCTTCATCCTGTCCATATCCATATCCATGCACACCTTCGATTCCATAAAATTTATTGCAGATTTCCTGTACCCATTTCTGCGTTAAGGATGGTTTTCCGGAATAATTGAACAACCATGCCACATGCAGATTCGGTTGGTTTCCCTGATTATACATGCCTTCCAAACCACTGAATGCATCAATAGTCTTACCACCACCAAATTCTAAGGGTTCAGCTTTAATAAATATACTGTCCAACCTAGTGTTAAACTCATCCTTACCTATGGCATCGATTAACCCTTTGGCATCATGGGGAACATAAAAGGTGTACTGATAAGAATTACCTTCTTGAAATCCACGCCAAGCTTGGCGTGGATTAAAGTTTTCAATAAATGTCCCATCCTCAAATTTTGGACGGATTAATTTGAGCTGAGGATCAAATAAATGCTTCCATCCATTGGAGAGTTTAGTGAGTTTTTCATAATCTTCAATCTTACCTAGAGCTTTTGCAAATTGTCCTACGGCATATGAACTGAAGGAATACTCCAAAGTATGAGAGGCAGAAAACATCCATGATTCCTGCATTTCATTGTCTGATTCATCAATATGTCCGATAAAGCCATTCTTAACAAATCGATCCACATCCAGCTTTCCGGCACCACGAGGTCTATCTTTTCCATCCAGTTCATTTTTTAAAGCAGCTTCATAACCAAGGTCAACATCAAAATCCCTAATTCCTTGGAGGTAGGCGCTTGCTATTACCAAACTCACAAAATTGGTTCCTACACCGGATACATACTTGCTATTAGCAATTCCATCAGCCAGCCAGCCGGAATCCTTGTAAACCAACAGCTGGGAATTGACAAATTCTGAAAGGTATTCCGGATAGGCAATTGTCCAAACTTGTGTTAGGTTCCAAAATGCACCCCATACCGCATCAGTATTATAGTGATGATGAATTGGCTTGCTATTCTTATCCAATGCTATCTGACCTACAGAACCATCGTTTTTAGGATATGTTCCCGTGACATCACTTGCTAACCCTCTTCCCAATAGGGCATGATAAAGTCCGGTATAAAACTTCGTTCTGTCTTCTTCTTTTCCGCCTTCAACTTTTATTCTTCCCAACATGGAATTCCAGGCTTTTTGATTTCTACCCTTCGCAGAATCGAAATTTAAATCTTTAGCTTCTTCCAAGTAATTTGTTTTTGCAGCGTCCACAGAAGTATAGGATAAGCCGATTTTTATCTCAATTGCTTCATGATGATTGGTTGAATAAGTAAAAAATGCGCCACTTGATATTCCATTTATTTTTGTTGCATTTGTAGTAATCTGTTCTCCCTGGAATACCCCAGACTTCTGGGCCTTTTTGTCCGGAACGGCATAGAAATACATTCTGATATCGGCACCTGCATGATACTTCTCCACGTATACCGGAGCTGTAATCACATAGCCCTCAACTGTGCCGTCAGGATTGATTTTTACTTCAGCATCCTTTACCTTACCACTTTCACCCATCATATTTCCAATATCAAATAGGATGTGCGACTGTTCGTTTTTTGGGAATGTATAGCGATGAAATGCGACCCTTTCTGTGGAAGTGAGTTCGGCCTTAATTCCATAGTCTTTTAAAAGAACGCTATAATAGCCCGGTTCGGCAACTTCATCTTTTCTGTCAAAATTTGAGCGGTATCCTGAACTTGGATCATCCATATTTCCGGGAATGGTTTGCAGTGGACCGGTGGTGGCCATTAACGCTACTCCACCAATCTGGAACTCATGAAAATTCGGGAAATTTTCTATGAAACTATCACGAAAATCATATCCCGTAGCTTCCCATCCGCTTTTATTCCCTAAGCTTCCATTGGTAGATGGTGCAGGTTTAGCCATGCCAAAAGGCATAGCACCGGGGGCAAAATGAAAGTATCTTGCATGTGCGGTTCCAATCAGGGGATCTACCGATTTAATTGGTTCTTGGGCATTCACCTCAGTTAAAAAAGTAATGAAAAACAAAAAACTTGATACTGTTAGTTTTCTCATGAGTTTGTCTGATTTATTGATTTTTTAAGTATTGTGTCACTTAATTTCCCCTGTGTTTTTGGCTGGTATTCAAATCTTGGCCAGTTATAGCCGCCCTTCCACTTTTTTTTTCGCACAGCATCCGACCAATTGGATGTCCACAGATAGAACCTTTTTTACATTCTACCATGGAAAGTGCTTTTGTATCAGTTGACTTACTAAACTGAATTGCTTATTAAGCGAGTATAAGCACTGAATTTGAATTAGTCCTGTTTGGAGGTGTTTTCGAATTTATCCACCAAGTACAAATTGTTCTTTTGTGGGGATGTGGGGATTCTCATTAATTCATTGCCAGTTTAAGATTTTGAACAAGAATATTCTTTAGTAATTGGGTCAATCTTTTAAGTTTAAATGTTTAAACATATGAACTTTATGGTTAAAATCAAAATTCAAAATTGATTTGATTATTACCAGGGGAGGGGGATCCATGATAGAAATGAGCAGAGCGCGTATGAACTAAACAGAAGGGTATTGATAAAGGAGCATGGAATCCCATATCCTGAATTTTAATCCTATTGCCGTCAAAAGACCTTATTGAATGGGTAATCAAAGTTGCCAATTAGCCCTTTTTTCTAACTTTAGGAAGTGAAATCATATAGAACCAACTGCTTAAGTGATGCCAAACAACCTTGAATTCCTCCATTTTGATATTTTTTCGGCAATTATTTTGGCAGGCTCAGTACAAGGACTGTTTTTGTTTTTACTACTTATTACCAAGCAACAAAAGCAGCCTTATCACAATTTAATCCTTGCAATAGTAGTCCTATCCTGCTCTTTAATCCTTTTTGAGATTTTTTTAGGTTACAGTGGATTGATGTACCGGGCATTGTTTTTAGTAGACTATTCAGAACCTTTAATATTTGCAATAGGCCCACTGATTTTTCTTTTAGTCAGAAGTATGGGGGGCGAGCAGTACAGAAGGGTTGAATGGTTGCACTTTTTGCCTTTTATATTTTATTTCTTTTATCATATGCCCTTTATGTTGGAAAACGATGACGTCAAGCTCAATGCGTTCCTCTGGGCATTTCACCCTGAACGGGAACCAATAGACGCTGTGCACAAATTTCCATTTGACCCACTGCATATCAGGCGCAACCTGACCGTTGTCGCTCTTATTCATTTTATCCTGTATCTTTTTCTTACAGTGTACAAGGGGAAAAAACTCAGGGAGAGTGCACACATCAATCCATACTTTCTATCCTGGGTTAAGGCATTGTCAATATCACTTTTTGTTGTGGTTATGCTATACTTAGCTGTTAAGTCTAGCTTTGAAAATGATCTGGGAGATCACTTTCTAGCTTCCTTTCTCACTTTGCTGCTTTTCTTTATCAGTTATAAGATGCTGACAGATTCAGGTTTTTTTCAACCGCCGGCTCAATTGAAATATGAAAAATCCACCTTAACTGACGAAAGTAAATTGGCCATCCTCAATAAGTTACAAGAGCTAGAGCTGACAGGCTTTTTTCTTGAACCTTCCATCAGTCTTTCCGGATTGGCCAAACGGTTGAATACAAGCCCTCACTATTTGTCACAGGTGCTTAATGAGAGTATAGGCAAAAGCTTCTTTGAGTATATAGGACAACTCAGGATAACAAAAGCGCAGGAATTACTCTTGGATCAGAAAACCCGGCATCTGAAGATTGATGAAATTGCCGAGAGGAGCGGGTATCTTTCAAAATCAGCTTTTAGTGCGGCTTTTAAAAAACTGACAGGGACCACGCCGGGAGAATTCAGAAAAACAGGCGAAAGTTCCGGTGCTACCTTATAATGTAGCACTCCTAACTGATCGGAAAAGTTAATTGATTGCACTTGTATGTCACTTCTTTGTGAAAAAAGATATGACAACACAAATGAAATTAAGACGCTACGAATTGGATTGGCTAAGGGTAATAGCCTTTGCCCTGCTTGTTTTTTTTCATACAGGGATGTTTTTTGTCAATTGGGACTGGCACATCAAAAATAACGTAATCAGCGGGGCTATTGAATGGCCTATGATCTTTCTGAGTCAATGGAGAATGTCTCTCATTTTCCTGATATCAGGCGCAGGGGTTTATTATGCCATGGGATATAAAAGCCCAAAGATGTTTGTAATGGACCGTCTAAAAAGAATACTCATCCCTCTAATAGCAGGGATATTCCTTGTGGTACCGCCCCAGGTTTTTTTGGAACGTTTGGCTCAGGGTGCCGAATTTGGCTATTTTGAGTTTTATCTGACTTTTCTAAAATTTGAGCCTTACCCTAATGGGAATTTCAGTTGGCATCACCTTTGGTTTTTGGTCTATATACTGGCTTACAGCTTGTGTTTTTTGCCTTTGCTACATCAAATCCGTCAAAAGAACTTTTCATTTAATTGGGTAAGCAGTTGGATGATCATCCTGCTGCCGGGATTGTGGCTCGGCATAGGGGAGAGCTGGTTGAGGCCTCTTTTCCCTACCACCGGAGCATTCGTAGATGATTGGGCAAATCATTTTCTTTACATCAGCATTTTTATTTTAGGCTTCGTATTAATAAGCTCCGAATATCTACAGCAGAAAATCCAACGCTTAAGGTGGTATAGCTTTGGAGTGGCTTTTCTGCTGGTAACCATTCTCTACAGCCAGTTCTGGCTATCCAACAGGGGATTCGTTTTAGCCGGGGAAGTTGTGTATCGGTATATTATCTCACTCAATCGCTGGTGCTGGCTTATTGCCATTTTAGGGTTTGCGATTCAGCATCTCAATAAGAAAAGCCATTCTCTTAAGGTATTGAATGAAATGGTATACCCATTCTATGTTCTTCACCAAACCGTTATCGTTATTCTGGCTTATTATCTCAAGGATATGCCCTGGTCAGTAGGGGAGAAATTCAGCATTATCATCATCGGAACCTTCGCCACTTGTTATGTGCTTATTCGGTATTTGATTATGAAAGTCAATCTGTTAAGGCTTCCTTTTGGACTCAAGCCCTATCAGGAACCGAAAAATCGAAAAGGGAGCTTGGAAGCCGACAAGAAAGTGCTTCAAAAAACGGCCACAGGTTAGAAGCCAATTACAAATTGGTAAGGATGGAAAGACAGCAAATGTCCCCTTTGGCTTTAAGTATTTTACTAATTGAAATCATCACTTCCTGATAAAAAAGGCGATTCCATAAAATTAATCAAACCACTCCTTTCCCTCCTCAGTAAACACATATCTCTGCCCGGGACTATTTCGACTTTCCGGGTTGGGATTCCAGCCATGCTTTTTCCGGTACTAAATCAAGAGTTCTTTAAAATCCACCAGAGTTTCAGTTTTAAGGATATGATTGTTTTTTACAAAACTAATTTGTTTATATGATTATCCGCTTTTCTGCCAGTAAGGAAGCAAAAGCAACATAAGATTTGGTAATCCCGATAGCCATCGGGACATTGAGGTGATTTCTGTCTTCGGTCTCCCGTCTTCCTGCCAAATAAGCCAAGGCACTAAGGAGCCTGACATCATTGCGGATAATCACATTTGTTTAAAATTTCTTCTTCATACCGGCTTATCTTGGTTTTCATTTTCCTAATTATGCCGGCCATTATTCTTTTTCGTCCTAAAACTTTCAAATTATGACCTTACGAAAATTCATATTCGAGATAGAGGGATTATTCAAAGACTCCGGAGAAATAAAATTGGGCGATCCGTTGATAGGAATTCCCGCACCTAACCCTAATCCTATGGATTCCGAACCCGGGCCAAAGCCACATCCTGAGCCTGATCTAATTCCGGGAGATTTTGTTAACATCAAATCTCTTGGGGTGCAGCCGATCGATTCGCAGATAGAAGGCCTGACTTATCGGGGCAACTATTACGCCGGGCAGCCAATACCTGAAGGAGATGGTTTTTGGATATGTTATGACAATGGGGTTCAGATCATCAAGGTGCGGCATGGGGTCAGAACCGTCGAAACAGCAATAAGTTATATCGGAACAGCTGATTTCCTTAAGTTGGATTTGTCCGATACTAACCTTTATATCCCACGAGGCACTTACATCCAGCTTCAAGGTGCCGGTGTGAATACCCTATGGTACCAAAAGACCAAGAGCATTTCAGGAGAAGGCACATTGATCGGGATTAAGAATGACCAAAGCCAGACATTCAACAAGATTTCTACCAAGGTTCAAGGGTTGAGACTGATCAATATCATCGTGGACAGTGAGTCTAGCAGACATGCTGACCAGATTTTGAAAAGGCTTACTATCAATCTTGATCCGCTCGAAAAGAGCCGTAACCCGATCACAGTAGACAGCTTGAGCGCAAGCATTATTGCGGAAAAAGTAATCATAGATACCGTCGCTCAGTTGCGGTCCGGGTTTTACATTGATCACGCAAAAAGTGTCAGTATTAGAAATTCCGAAATAAACGCGAGCTATGCCGACAATGGGGTTCGTGTAAGTCGTGTGCAGGGAAAATGTGAGGTGATTGGCAATAAGTCCGGGAAAGGATTCAATACCGCTTTTCAGGCATCAGCAAATAGAGAGGCTTTGTCCGTAGGGTTTAAGTTTGATCTCAATATGGTTGATGCTGTCTTGGAGGAAGGAGTTGGGTTTGACTCTTATGCCAATTCCTTGGCGCTATTGCCTGTCATTACGAAGTTCTATATCTCGAAGATTTTCAAAGATAATGGGTTGACTGTGGTAGAGATTGAGAAGCTCTACTACATCGAGGAAGTACAAAGGGGCTCAGTGTATAGAAACAAAGAGGTGAATACCTCCCATTTTTTGAGCGATCCTTCAAACTACCTGTTTGTGATCGAAAGTGGTGAATTCTGCTATATGGATTTTAGGGTATTGAAATCTGAGACCTACAATCTCGGCGATTCTCTCAGGCTATTTCTTGATACCGATGTCGTGCCGTTGGCAGGAACAGAAGCGGCGTTGGTAACCGGATTCTACAAGTGTTCCGCCTCCAATAATTGGATCAATGGCGTAGTTCCCCGAACCAACCAACCGGGGCATGCATTGAGCCTATGGGGCGGCGGCTTTCATACTATCATTAGTGGCAACACAGTTAACGGAGGTAGGAGCGGTTTGAATATGGCCAGCCTCGGAGCTTTTGGGGTAGAAGCCCCCGATTACTTTTGCCATGCGATCGGCAATAGGGTAGAGAAAAACAAATTCTATAACACCCAAACTGCATTTAGAATAACGAGTGAATACAGTAGGACTAAAAAAGGATATGCCAATCAGTTTGTTGGCAATGAGGCATATGGCGGTGAATTTTTAATCAATAACCAACTGGAGTTCCTGATGCGGGAAAACACCCTGGTGGAGACTACCGGAACCATAGAAAACGTCTCGGGGGTATTTGAAGGAGGAAAATTAATTGACACGATTGTCACGGTGAAAAATTGTCCAAACTTGAGGATAGGGGACATTGATCTAGTCGGAAAATCGGATATTATACGAAAATAAGGTAGGCTTTTAATGAATTTTTATTTCCACCTCCTGCACTGACTCCTATTTCCGGATAATAATCCGAAGCAGGCCTGGCCGAAGGAGGAGATACTTTTGGCCAAAACTAAAAGTATCAAGAAAAACACTTCAACTTTATCGATATGGGTGAATAGAGAAATTGACAGTTTACACTGATTTGAATTCAAACCCCTAGTCTTTAGTTGTAAAAATCTACTCAAAATCTCCCTAGCCCCCTTTGACAATTACTATTTTCCATGACAATAATATGTGCAGAAGGGGGAGTTGCGCTAGTCTCCGGGCAAAAAAGCATATTACCACTCTGACTGGATTTCGATAATTGCAGTTTCCTGCCTGCAGTTTCTAATTAATATTCCGCCACAGTTTGCGTCGCCACGAACGGTTGGATTTCCGGTTGTAGCCTTCCGTGATGAGACGGTCGGCGGCACGGATTTGTGGCGACCCAAAATGCAGTGAGATATTACCCAACCAGCCGTATTCAAAACTTCACTTCCATTTAAAAGCAAAATATGAAGTCGGCTGATCGGCAGTATTACGAATACCATGGAGCAACTGGGACTCTATGAAATAAAAATCACCCGCACCGGCACTGTACTCTTTCCCATCTATAGTGATGGACGTATTTCCGGAAATCATAAGGATCATTTCCGTCTCCTTATGCACATGCGGTTCGTGACTCGGCCCCATGTTATCCAACGTCGTCACATGCATCTCAAGCCGCTCACACATTGCAGTAGCCCTATCAAAATAGGCTCGACTTCCCCCGTTGTTATTTGGTTTGAAAGCGAGTGAATCTGAATTGATCACCAAAGAATTTCCTGAGGCTATTCCTCTTTCTATATCCATTTTTTTCTTGGAGCGATACCGAATCACAAAATAAGTAAGGGGACTTTCTCCCACATTGGAAAGAGAATGCATCTGTCGTGGCATCAACGACACCACCCCATTTGCTCCCAAAATAGAACTTTGCCCTTCTATTGTCACCTCCATCAATCCTTCTTTCACTATAATGATCTCTTCAATATCTTCATTGGCATGAGCTGTACTGGGTTTGGCACCTGCGGGCTGTGTGGTAGCATGCATCTCCAGATATTCAAAGTGGGAGGAAATCCCTTCGAAAATCGGCCTTGCCACGCGATCTTCATTGGTAATTACCCGGTGATCATCCCATTTGTATAGTCCTGATTTTATTGGTTGGAGTTGTGCAAGTGCAGAAAGTGTCATAAGGAAAAATATGGAAGTGAGTCTAAGTTTCATGCTAAAAATTGTAGATGGTAGCTTGATAAAGATAAGTAATAGAAATTGAAAAAATGATTATACGACAATGAGAATCAATCCATAATACCAACTTTGGTTCAGGCTCTTCCTAAGAAAATCCCTCAGACAAGATAATGTGGAACGGGGTGGAAAATTGGTTTGCTGACCAACCGGGATTACACTTAACATCTTTTAAAGGCTAGCTCAGAGAATTAACCTTCCAAACTCCTCGTTGTAACACCGGAGAGAACCTTAACCCTTACAAGGTTTTGTGTGGAAAAAGTCAGAGGCAAGGCTGCATGGGTTTTAAGGAATAAAAACCACGCAGTCCCTCTGCACCATGCAAACGTGAAGTTAAGGGTTAAAAGGTTAAAGGTTCACATATAGTGTGTGGATAGAATTTAGATTGATTTATCTCCAAATCCCGAAGAAATTAAAGCCTGCCGTAGGTAGGCACTATTAGGTAGCCTAGGGTTTCAACCCTAGGTTGAATAAGGAAACAAGGCCATTGTCTTCCTCCTGCGGCGGACAAGCCTGACCTGGATCATTGTCTGGAAATGAGAGTCCATGCAGGAGGATGGAAAGGTGCATTTGTATTTATCAATCTTCAATCTTTCTATTGTCCCAAATCTATAGTATTGAGTTTTTCTCTTCCGTCCTTTTGGCTTGGCCCAAAAGGACCCCGCCCGTCGGGCAGGCAAAAAGCCAAGTCGCAGCAAAGCTTCTCCCCGCATACCAGCCGTCTGGCCCGCTGCTGCGACCACCTCCGCGCCCTCGCACTAAACCAAGGTGCCAAATCGATTATCTAGTGCAGTTGGCAGAGACAGAACGTCAGGTTAACACCATGCTGCCGTAAATACGAAGCAATGCCGGAGGCATGGCCGATTATATTGCCCAGCATTTCAATGCTGGGTTTAAAAAGTTCAAAGTCCATTGTCTCCTGCCCCGGATTATTAACCGGAAATCGGAGTCTGTGCAGGAGGTGGAAAGGTGAGTTGGTTATTTTTTATCTATCCTCAATTTCTTTATTTACCCTTATCGATAAAGTTGAAGTGTTTTTTCCTTGATACTTTTGAAGGCCAAAAGTATCCAAAAGCCTTTGCCAGAGTCTATGCTTCAAATCGGCTAAGAAATCACGAATACAAAAGATTAATGACCGATTTGATTTTTGGAACTTCTCGCTGCCTAAAAATCGGCGGATCTCCGAGGCAAGCTCGGAGCTAGCCGATTTTTTTAACGGCTGCTCCTGCGTCTCAAAAACCGCATGTACTCCATGGCCTACTCTTGACACTAAACTTAGCTACTAATTCTGAAGTATGTAGTGTAGGTGGTAGAGACGGAAGGTTTGGTAAGCATTATGCCGTCGTCCGTGTCATCACGGACGGCTAGAACAGGAAATTCTACCGTTCGGGATGTATCTCCAGACTCTGTAAATACGAAGCAATGCCGTAGGCATGGCAGATTTGTAGCACCGGGTTTCAACCCGGTTTAAAAAAGATCAAAGATCATTGTCTCCTGGCCACAGATTTTGTGGGAAATGAGCGTAAGTGCAGGAGGATGGAAAGGTGCATTTGTGTTTATCAATCTTCAATCTTTCTATTGCCCCAAATCTATAGTATTGAGTTTTTCTCTTCCGCTCTTTTGCCTTGACGCAAAAGAACCCCGCCGCGTCGGGCAGGCAAAAAGTCAAGTCTCAGCAAAGCTTCTCCCCCCCAAGCCAGCCGTCTGGCCTCCCGAAGCGCTTCGCTTTCGGGAACAGCCCTCCCCGCATTCACACTAAACAAAGTGCTAAATACAGTGTCTTGTGTAGATGGTAGTGACGGAAGGCCAGGTAAGCACTATGCCGCCTTTCGTATCATCACGGACGGCTAAACCTTGATATTTGAATAAAATTTCCAAAGGCAAATCAGCAAAATTCTAAGCCAACAAAAAAAGCCAATGAGTTCACACCCATTGGCTTGTTGCAATTAAAATTGGAGCTAGTTAAATCATCCAATTATATTGGCATCATCATCCCATTGAACAATGGTGCCCCGATCCTCCGGTTTAAGGTATTGAGGGATGTATTTCTCTTCCAACTTGAACCCATGCTTATCCATTACTTCTTGTGGCACACCATCCCAGGCGTTCGGAGTATTTCCTACATAGCCAATATACTTCCATCCGGCTGCTGTGGAGAAATAACCTGAGCAGGTAAGATTGCGAAGCATATTAAACCAACGTACAGCTCCTTCATACTCCGGGTTTGCCTTCTCAGGCCAGGCTACTTCATCTACAATCGTAATGACTTCAGACTCACTCAGTTCATTGAATGACTTGCCGAATTTCTCATCCGCTTCGAAATCCAACCACATCAGACCACCTCTCATACCTGTCTGGTTTGCCGGCTGATCTTTCATCATAAACTCCATGAAATCCACCACTCCCACTTCCGTGGCAGCAGGAGACTCATCATCTTTGGGCATGATGATATCGACTAGTGTACTAAGCTTCTTGCGCTCTTCATCTGTAAAAAAGGTATCGGAAAGCAACTCCTGATCCCGTTGTTTTTCTTCCTCAGTCCTTCCTCCTATGGTACCTCCGGAAAGTAAATCTTTCACAGGAAGTGCTTGCTGCTCCGGTGAACAGCCTGTCAGCATTAAACCTGTACCGACTGAGCCGGTAAAGAGTAATTTTAGATTTTCTCTTCTGTTCATGGGTTAGATATTTTTCTTTTTCAATTCTGAAACAATGTAATCGGAAGTTCTCCATGCCAAAGCCAAAATGGTCCATGTTGGATTTTTATCCGCTTGAGACACAAAAGGACCTGCATCTACTACGAACAGGTTGTCACAATCATGGGCCTGACAATTGGAATTCAACACCGAAGTGGACGGATTATCTCCCATTCGGGTAGTTCCCACTTCATGGATAATTCTTCCAGGAGCCAATAAGCCGTATTTGGTTTCAGGTCCCGGTTTGGAACCAAGCAATATACCACCCGCTTCTGTCAAGATTTCCTCAAAGGTGTCATGCATGTGCTTGGCCTGCTTTACTTCCTGATCGGTCCAGTTGTAGTTGAATCTCAAAACAGGTATCCCGTACTTATCTACTACATTCGGATCAATCTCACAGTAGTTGTCATACATAGGTACACTTTCGCCCCGACCTGACATTCCCAAGGTAGAGCCATAAAGTCTGCGGATGTCTTTTTTCAGTCCTACACCGTATCCCCCGTTTTGGCTTGGTTCGCCAAACTCATCCTTGATGTACTGACGCATGGAATTCATACTTCCACCACTGCCATAGGCAGGCTGGCTCATGCCACCCCAGTATTCTATGTGATACCCACGGGCAAAATCCAGTTTCTTATTATCACCCCACCAAGGCGTATACATGTGCATTCCGCCTACTCCATCCTCATTATAACGCTCACGATCCATTAGATTTGGCACAATAGCCATTCGATCTGATCCGGTAGAATCATGCAGGTATCTGCCTACCATTCCTGAGCTGTTTCCCAACCCATTCGGATGTGTTTTGGACTTGGAATTCATCATGATCCTGGCTGACTCACATGCTGAAGCCCCCAGAACAACTACTCTGGATTTCAGCTTGTATTCTTTCATGTCTACTTTGCTGACAAAGGAAACACCTGTAGCTTTACCACTGTCGTCGGTCGTTACCTTTCTTACCATGGAATGAGTGTAAAGGTCCACTTTCCCTTTTTTCATCGCAGGATGAACCAAACAGGTACCGGCAGAGAAATCCGCATATACCTGACAGGCTCTATTACACTGGCTACAGAAGAAACATACGCCCCGTTCTTCATTGATAGGACGGGTAAGCATGGACAGACGTGCCGGTATCATCGGCACACCGATTTTGTCAGCGCCTTTCTTCATATAGAGCTCATGCAGACGAGGCTTGGGAGGGGGTAGGAAAAATCCATCCGGCTCATTATAAATCCCCTCTTTGGTACCAAATACACCAATCAGTTTATCAACCTTATCGTAGTAGGGCTTTAAATCTTCGTATCCGATTGGCCAGTTATGGCCCAATCCGTCAATACTCGCACGTTTGAAATCATTGGGTCCAAATCGCAGGGATATACGCCCCCAGTGATTAGTCCTTCCTCCGACCATCCTTGACCGGAACCAGTCGAACTCAGTCCCATTCTTCTTAGTATATGGCTCCCCTTCGATATCCCAACCACCTATGGCCGCATCAAAGTCACCAAATGGACGAATCCGTGTACTTGCCCCTCTTCTTGGAGATTCCCATGGGGGTCTAAGTTGTGTACGATCTTCGTCCTTTGCCGGATCAAAATCGCCACCCGCTTCTACTACGGCGACAGAAAGACCTGCTTCAGAAAGAATTTTGGAGGCCATCCCACCCCCTGCTCCTGAACCTACAATAATTACATCGTAGGCCTCACCGGAATTTTTGATTTGAAAACTCATTAGATAGAATTTACTTTATTGCTGTGATTCAATTTTTTTTGGTAAAAGGTGAAGCGGATTTCCAAGTATCAATCAGCTCGACCCATGCGAACCTAAATTAACAAAATTATTTCCTCCCAAACTTGCTGAATTACCTATTCAGACTCAATCCAAAATACATGCATTGCTCTCTTAATCATTGCCCCAGCATAACTTATCCCCTTATTTAGCGAGAATGAGGCATTTAGGGTGGGTAAGATTGAATGAATATTCCTTTAACTAAAGAACTATACTTTCATAATTTTTTTATGAATGGGTTTTAGACCTTTTAAAAATTTCAAGTAAATCTGCCTATATAGGTCTAGAGGTGCAATCCGAAATACTGGGAAGGAAGCATATAATCACAAAAATGGGCAGTAGTAGCAAATTGCTGTCGGTATTCGTCTTAAGTAAACCTATCGTTTTGAAAATCATGATGAAAACAGTCCTCTACCTTCTTCTTTTAGTTTTTATTACTTCTTGTTCTGAAGAATCGGATCCCAACGGCGTGCAAATCAGGATTGAAAACAGCTCTAAAATTGATTTTAAAGATGTCTTGGTAAATTCCGGTTCTGGAAATATTAAGTTCGGCACTATTAAAGCAGGAAAAAAAACAGACTACAAAAAATTTGAGTCAGCATATCGATATGGGTTTGTGAGCTTAATCGCTAATGCTACAGAAATACGACACCAACCATATGACTATGTAGGAGAAACACCGCTTCCCATGGGGTACTACACCTACAAACTTGATCTGGACGTATCTGATCCTGTGCGATATAAGTTGACTCTGGTACTTGTACATGAGTAGGGTTTCTTAATCTTTGTTTTTTTTTCTAACCCCACAAATCTAAAACTCTCATTATCAATCCATTTATTCATCCTGTGAAAAGGGCGCATGCTTTTTTTCATAATGATTGAAAAAATACTGTTTGCCAGAAATAAATTTTGCTACATTTGCATCCGATTCAAGAACAAGTCAAGGATCGAATTAATGAAAGTTCGGGGTGTAGCGTAGCCCGGTATCGCGCCACATTTGGGATGTGGAGGTCGTAGGTTCGAATCCTGCCACCCCGACTTAGCAAGTCAAGCCTTTGGATGAAAATCCGAAGGCTTTTTTTTGTCCTGTTCGTAGGATCAGAATCCTTTACTTATCGTAACCGCATGAATAAAAATGTCTTGGCAAAGGGGAGGGCAGGCCTTTTTCAGTCAGGATTTTTCGGGGCTTGGGTGGGGTTATCCGGTTCAACCCGTCATTTTTGCCAACTTTTTGCTTCCCCTGTTGATACAGGGAGCGGTTTGACATTATTTGAAGATATTAACGACTGGACTATTCTTAAACAACAAATCTGTTAAAACTACAGCCAATCTACGTACTGAATTGGCAATCATAAATAAGATATCAGACTACCCTCTCCCAATCAGTTTCTTAGTAACAAATTCATCAAAGAAATACCTGCGGTATATGTCTCCGATGGGTATTTCACTTTGGCCAATGTACACTGTATTGTTGTCGAAAGAGGATATGTGCCGCACGTTGACAATATATGATTTACTGGTTCTGACAAAAAGCTGATGCGGTAATTGGTCATGGATAGTCTTAACATTCATGGCCGTTATAAGCTTCCTTTCTTCTGTATGCAATACGACATAATCTTTTAGTCCTTCGATATACAGAATGTCTTTGAAGAATATTTTGAAGGTTTTTCGGTCTGCCTTCACGAAGAAATAATCAGCTGCTATCGTTTCAATATTGTTATTCGAATGGTCAGCCTCAAGCAGTTTGAAACACCCTTGCGCTTTTTCCACCGCTTTTTGAAACCGGTCAAAGCGTACCGGCTTGATCAGGTAGTCGACTGCTTCCACTTCATAGCTGTCAAGGGCAAATTCACTATAAGCCGTGGTGAAAATAACGAGTGTTTTTTGGGATATGGTCTTGGCAAATTCAATCCCGGTGATTCCCGGCATCTGAATGTCCAGAAAAATAAGATCTACTATATGGTCGGCTAAAAATGCGGAGGCGGCATTGGCACTGCCAAAACTGTTCAGCAGTAGCAGATCTTTGGTTTTTCCCACCAATAATTGAATGGCTTCTCTTGCCAAAGGTTCATCATCTACAATAATGCAGGTCATAGGCTGATGGTTAATGATACGCTATATGTGTCGGTATTATCTTCTATCTGTAAGGCATGTTTTGCAGGATAAATCAATTCCAGTCTGCGCTTTACATTGGCTAATCCCAATCCTCCCACTTCCGTTTTTTTGGAAACAATGCGCGGTTTTGAGTTGATGCATTTAAAGAGCAATTGGTTATGGCTCACGTCAAAATACAGATGGACATAGGACTTTTTTTCTAAGTCCACATTGTGCTTTATGGCATTCTCCACAAAGGTGATCAAGAGTAATGGTGCAATCTGAACCCAGCTTAATTCCCCTTGCTTTGAAACAAGGTATTCAAAATTATCCCTTCTTATCTGCTCCAAATTTAAAAAATCTTCCAAAAAATGGATTTCAGCAGTGAGCAGCACACTGCTTCTGGCACTATCGTACAATTGATACCTAAGCAGATCGCTGAGCTTCATCAGTACTTGCGATGCCTTCACAGGATCCTTTTGCGTGAGTACGTTAGCATTGTTAAGCATATTGAACAGAAAATGCGGATTGATCTGGTTTTTGAGTTGCTCCATTTCAGATCTCAGTGTCGTTTTTTCCAGCTCGTTTATCCGCAGGCTATCTAGAACAGAGCGTTGAAACAATTTGATGGCAGTAGAAGCCATAGTCAGCATAAGGACTACAAAAGACACCGAAAGAAAACCTGCAGCTTCTCTATAGGCATCGGCCCTTCTATAGGAAGCCAAAATGTCCCAGCTGAAAAAATAGATGGCAGAAATAATGGCAATGGTGGAAATTACCGATAATGCATAGGCGAAATAGCGATCGGTGAAGAAAAAGCGGGGCACATACCAGTACATGTTCAGGTAAAACAGCAAAACAAAAACCAACACAAGTCCACTATTGATAATGGACTGAACCGGTTCAATAAATTGCGGTAGGCTATTGAATAAAACTAATGTGATGAATATAATCAATGAAATATGGCGTGCCAACCTGTAGTCGGAAGAAACAAAAAATCTATATACCCAATCTTTTTCCATCACTGAACTTTTTTCTGAATTACTCATAACATCTATTACCGGGTAGTTGGTCCAAGGAAATCGCTTTTATCTTAAAACCCTTCAAGGTCTTGCAAATTAGAGGTCAGAAATCGACAAAATCAGTATGCTTACTTTCAAGAAGATTAACCCTTGGAAAGTTCTACCAATTGGGAGTTTGATAGGCGATTTCCCCGATAGTAGGTAAAACTAAAACAGATTTGGGAACAAACACTTTTTTTTATACCAAAGCCTACACCTATTAGATGAAACCCTGTAAAACGATTGCCTGCATAGTTCGTTTATGATTGATTTTTTTGGCTAAGCAGATTTTGATTTTCGGGTTTAATAATCCGGGATAGGAACGGGTGACCGCCTGATTTTTTTTGCCCTTTTTAAATAGTGCCAGACAGTTCGTTTTGCTCAGAAACCCATTTGCTATAAAAGCTAGCCCATTTGGTATAATTCAAAAATGGGGTGTTGGAATGGCGGCTACTTTAGCACTCATCGAAAGCAAAATCCAGAAGCAAATAACTATAAGTACTATGAAGAGGACCAAACCATTACCACATCGAAAACCACATCCCAAGAGCTTGAAAACAAGCCGTTCACAAAGCCATCCAATGAGAAATACTGATTTTTCTTTAGGTCGTTTTTGGCTACAACATAAACGTTTTTGGCTAAACCTGTTCGGAAAAGGCGAGCCAATTTTGTTTCATCAATTGCAGGATATGAATTTACAAAAGATACGTAGCATGAATCTCTACAAACCAAAAGAAAGAAATTTTTATAGATCAGATAAAATACTGATAATGACTTTGTTGTTAAGTATGATGAGTATCCTGTCAGTTGCCCAGACTAGTGGAGGGCTTAAGGGGAAAATAATTGAACAAGCTACCAAGCAACCGCTGATTGGTGTGACTGTTCAGTTGGACAATACCCAACTGGGCGCCATTACGGATATCGATGGAAACTTTTCGATTGAAAACGTACCTACCGGATCCCATTCACTTACGCTTTCATTTATTGGATTTCAGACCAAAAAGGTTACTGATATAGTAATATCAACAAATAAAACCTACTATGCTGAATTCGAGCTGCTGGATGATGTGGGCCAGCTTGGAGAAGTGACTGTAGTCGCATTCAAAGGCGAGAACAATCCATCCACCCCAGTATCTGCATTTTCATATTCCAGGGAAGAAATATTTCGAAATGCCGGATCACAGGGGGATATCATGAGAGCGCTTGCCGTTTTGCCCGGTGTAGTAAGTGCAGGGGCTCAATTCTCGGCTATTGCGGCAAGGGGACAGGGCACACAGGACAATGTGTACATGGTGGATGACATGCCGATGTTCAATCTGTCACACCTGGAAGCTGAGGGGATCTCCTCAGGTTTCAATGATCCTAATGGGGGGAGGTTTAGCATTTTTGCTCCCCGTGTAGTGGATAATGTTCAATTTCAAAATGGGGGCTTTGATGCCACTTTTGGCAGGAAATCTTCCTCTTACCTTGGACTTGGTATCAAAGAAGGAAATAGAGAAAGCAGTTCTCTCAGCGCTCAATTGGAGCTTTTGGGGGTGACATTGATTTATGATGGCCCGCTTACCAAAAAGACAAGCCTCTTTACTTCTGCACGCTACCAGAATTTTGCAGGTGTGGCTAGCATCACAGGAGTGCCCAATATGGGATCGATATCGCTGGGCGATTATCTGGTAAAAACGACCACGGAGATCAATGCCAAAAATAAGCTATCCTTCATTGCCATGTACAATCCGGAGCGGCCCAACAGGGGTATTGATGATATCGAGGCAGGTACCTATATCAATGATGACAACAGTGCGGGACAGGTCCTCTATAACCATCGAGGAAGCAATACCTTGGTAGGTTTGAATCTGCGTACACTGACCAGTACATCCAGTTATTGGAAAAATGTACTTTATTTCCGCGCTTCTACCGTGGACAACAGATTCGGCTATTATACACCCTCCCTGGCTTCAGACGGTGAAATACTAAATCCGGCGTTTGGTGCATACAGGGATGATCTCCGAACTATAAAAAATGACCAGCAGGAGATAGGGTACCGGTCCATCTATACCAAGAATTACGATAAAGTCACCTTAACAGCGGGGATTGATGCCATTGCCGTCAATTTGGATTATGAGCGAAATCTAGCCCGAACCGATACGCTTTATACCTTTCGGTCTACGGATTTCCGTCCTGACCCTTCCCAATATTACCAGATTTTGGATCCGGCACGATACAATTCCTCCTTCGAAAATACGGCTTTCAACGGTTCGGCATATGTCAGCCTTTCTTGGAATGTTTCAAATCGATTGACCCTTAATCCGGGATTACGTTACGATTACACAGGCTTTGCGGAGCAGCACACTATTTCTCCAAGGTTGAGCGGTAGTCTGACATTGGGGGATAGACAGAGTATCAATTTTGCCACCGGTATTTATTATCAGGATGTGGCCTATTCCAATGTCGCCGCACAAAGTTTTGGTGAGGTAATCAAAAACGAGCGGACCATTCAGAATATCCTCGGCTACAAAATGCAATTCTCAGGGGATTTGAAATTTGTGGCAGAGGCTTGGCATAAGCAGTTTGATGATTTGATCGTACAGCCAAACCGTGCTGAGAGTTATCTGACAAATGACGGTACAGGCTATGCGTATGGTGCTGATTTCAGTTTGATCAAAAGGCTTTCAAAAAAATACTATGGCCAGGTAAGTTACTCCTATATGCAAAGTGTGAGGGATGATAATGATGGCTTGGGAGAATACGACTTTACATTCAATATACCCCATGTGTTCAGTGCCTTGGCAAGTTACAAGCCAAATCACAAATGGGTGCTATCCGCCAAATTCAGGTACTCCACAGGACGTCCGATTGATGATTTTATCGTACACGAGAATGTTTTTAATGACCAGAGCATGTTACGTTACTCACAGGAGTTAATCTCAAGAAACGGTAGGTTGTTGGACGATTTTGTGAGCTTTGATATCAGGGCTGACTACAATATACAGATGAAGCGAAGTGATCTGACCGTGTTTCTGGACATTACCGATATCCAAAATACTTTCAATGTGAATTTTGAACAGTTCATCCCGCTTTCCGGAGAGGTTTCACGCTCAGGACTTGGAATGTTCCCAACGTTTGGACTGAAAATCGAACTATAGTCCAAGCATTACGCACGTTCGGTAAAAACATGCCGTCTGCTTCTCTCTTCAAAGTGCATTTTGATACCGGAAAAATCTAATCATTCAGCTTAAACACCACTTTCATGAAGGTAAGTCTAATCATCAATGAAAAACCAATAGTATTGGAAGCCGATCCGGATATGCCCCTACTGTGGGCAGTGAGAGATCTGGCTAATTTAAAAGGCACCAAGTTTGGCTGTGGCAAAGTGCTGTGTGGTGCTTGCTCACTGTATGTGGATGGAGATTTGATAAGATCCTGTTCCTATCCGGTAAAAATGGCAGAGGGCAAACAAGTAACAACCATCGAAGGCCTTTCTGAAGACGAAGCCAATCTACATCCGGTACAACAGGCCTGGATGGAAATCCAAGTGCCTCAATGTGGCTACTGCCAGCCCGGGTTTATGATGGCAGCTGCCAAGCTTTTGGAAGAAAATCCAACCCCAACTGTGGAGGACATCAAGAACGGAATTTCAAATATCTGCCGCTGCGGTACCCATCCACGAATAATCAATGCAATTCTTCTGGCTTCTAAAATCAAAGCTCATGGATCGATCAAATAAGGGCTCCAAAAAGGGGATTTCCAGAAGAAAGTTTCTGAAAGGCGCCGGAATTGGCGTGTCAGGTACTATGGCCCTGCTTTATTTTGGAAGGTCTGTCATAAGAAGGGGGCTGAGTGGCTTTGTGGCAGAAATGGATATGCCGTCAGGAATTTCCGATTTTGGTCCACACTTGTGGTTTGAGGTAAATGTGGACAATACCATTACCTTAAAATCCCCTAAAGTAGAAATGGGGCAGGGTATTTTTACAGGCTTTGCCATGCTCGCGGCAGAAGAATTGGATATTGACTTGGATAAAATAAAAGTGGTTCATGCAACTTCGGCTAACGGGATTTTGGGAAATACAGGGGTCAGCAACAGTACTTCTTCGCTCTATGTAAATATCCGTGAAGTGGCTGCCACTTTGCGGGAAACCTTAAAGCTTGAAGCATCCAAATTATGGGGAGTTGGGCCTGATTCCATCGAAACAAAAGCAGGGGTTTTATATGGAGCAGGCAAGGAAGTAACCTATGCCGGCTTGGCAAAGCAAACTTCAAAATGGGAAACAGCCGAAACCCCTGCTTTGCGTCCCGCTTCAGCCTTTAAATACGTAGGAAAGGAATTTAATCGGATTGATTTGCCGGATAAAGTATTGGGAAAGCCTATTTACGGTATTGATACCACCCTTCCCAATATGGTTTACGGGGCGGTGATGTACAGCCCCTATATTGGTGGGAAACTAAAAAATGCGGATTTAAGTAGGGCTGAGAGCGCAGTCGGTGTCTTGAAAGTAGTGCAGGATAAAGATTGGATTGGGATAGTGGCCGGCACCAGATATGCGGCAGAAGAAGCCCTCGCTAAAGTAAAGGCAGCTTGGGAATATAATCCAAACTACAACACCAAAGATGCCATTGAAGCAGTCACGGTGGGTATTGGAACCGAAGTCAATATTCAAAAAGAGGGCAGTACCGGCAGGGTTCAATCCGAAGAAGTTAAAAGTGAATACCGAACGCCCATTGGTTTTCATGCCGGCATGGAGCCAAGTATTGTAGTGGCGGATGTGGTGGATGACAAGGTTACGATCTATACCTCCCACCAACATCTCCCTTTCATGCAGCAATCCATTTCAGATAGGTTGGGATTCAGTAGCAAAAACATAGTAATGGTACCTGTTTTTTTGGGAGGTGGGTTCGGTAGGCGGACCTTCAAACACAATGCTGTAGAGGCCGTCAAACTATCCCAAGCCGTAGGCAAGCCTGTACATCTGCTTTACAATCGACAGCAGGAGTTTCAAAATGGGTTTGTAAGGCCAAACACCCATCACGTCCTTAGTGGGAAATTGACTGATGACGGCAAAATTCTGGGAATGCAACATGACTTTGCCTCCGGTCCGATGGGTTTCATGGCCATGCCAAAATTTGTGGAGCCCATTTTAGGAGCTGACTTTGTTGTAGCTGGCCACGGTGCGAGGATAAGGTATGCTATTGAAAACCTAAAAACCACCATGTGGCAAAGCAGCCTACCTTTTGAAACGTGTATGTGGCGAGGGGTAGGCATGTTTGCCAATACATTTGCCATAGAGAGCTTTATGGACGAATTGGCCCATAAATCCGGAGTAAATCCACTCAAGTTCAGACTGGATCACTGTGGAGATACAAAGCAATTAAATAGAAGAAAAAAACTTCTGGAATTAATCGGGGAAAAATCAGGGTGGTATCGCCCAATAGCCGAAGATGTTGGAAGAGGAGTGGCCGTTTGTGATGACCATAAGACAATCGCTGCGGCAGTGGTGGAGTTAAAGATTGAAGAGGGGAAGATTGTAATCACTAAAGTTTACCAAGCGATCGATCCAGGTGTAATTATAAACCCCGCAGGGATCCGGCAGCAAGTCGAAGGCGCTACGATGATGGCTATCAGTGCAAGTTTACATGAACAGGGAACGATAGAAAATGGCCGGTTTGTAGAAACCAACTTTCATAATTATAAGGTTGCCACGCTAAAGGATACCCCGGAGATCGAAGTAATTATGTATGAAGGATCCGATAAACCATCCGGGGTAGGGGAACCCCCTATTTCTCCCATTGCACCGGCTATAGCGAATGCTGTTTTTGATCTGACTGGTAAACGATTACGGACTTTGCCTTTGCAGGTAGCCTTGGAAAATGAAAATAATTCTATGTGAGTACAGCTAAATGAGGTGGGTTAAAATCAATAGCATCCTTACGTATAAAACTCTTAATTGTGGGTATTTATAAGTGATGCAATCGGTTGTGAAAAATATTTTCGGCTACAGTAAAAGTGGTTTTGGCTAAGTCTGTGGTATCAAGTAATTGCATCTTTGCATATACAATAACAAACAAGAAAATGGAACTAAAAAACTAATAGTGGTTTGGGGAAGTGTGGATTCAGACCCCAAACTGAAATTTGAATTTTACAAATCAGGGGATAAATACTTTGGAAAGTTATTACATGCTTCAAATATGTATGAAGAAGACGGAAAAACCCCGAAAAAAGACTTCAAAAATCCCGATCTATGATTCTAACTTTAATACATACGCCTGCCCACTAATTCAATTATGAAAATCTTTAGCATAGTACTCTTATTCATTTCTGCATTCCTGAGTCTCAAACATGGATGGGACGCATTTCAACCTGCCAATGCCCAGCAGGCACAGATGATGGCTGAATTAGGAATATCCAAAGCCATCATGCCCTATTTTGGAATATTTTCTATTCTTATTGGCCTGATGTTGTTTTTCCCGCAAACATTTCTGCTAAGCAATGTTCTTCATGCGGTCACCATTGTGTTGATCATGGCGCTCTCACTCAATGCGGGTAATTACAAAATGGCATTGATGGAAATCCCGTTTTTGGCAATGCCATTGGTGATGATATGGTTAAAATACCCTTTCAAATCCTGAAAACCCTTACCTATGAAAAACGCTGCACCTTATAGAATAAAAACCATTGCAGAAGGCCATCGGTTGACAGGCTTGGAAATGCCAAAGCATCCATTGATCAGTTTGGTGGATATTTCCCAATTTAAAAATCATGCGGATGTGCATGCGGTAATATTTGACTTTTACGTCATATCCATCAAAAGAGGCTGTAACAACTTGCTTTATGGACAGCAAAAATACGATTTTGATGAAGGTCTGATGGCATTTATGTCACCCGGACAGGTATTGCGGGGTGAAGAAGGGGGGAGGCCGGACGGTCTCAGGGGTTGGATGCTTTTCGTCCATCCGGATTTATTGTGGAATACTCCTCTGGCTAAAAAAATCAAACAATACGATTTCTTTGGCTACACATCAAATGAGGCGCTTTTCCTTTCCGAAAAAGAGGAACTCATCATCAATGATATCATCGGAAATATCAAACAGGAATATGACTCAAATATTGACGGATTCAGTCAGGGGATCATCGTAGCACATCTGGAAACCTTGTTGAGCTATGCCGAGCGTTTTTACAACCGGCAGTTTATTACCAGAAAAAAAGCCAGCCATCAGCTACTTGACGAAATGGAGGCGTTGCTGATCAATTATTTCGATGGGGATGATCTGGTCTCGCAAGGGCTTCCTTCGGTACAATTCCTCGCTGAAAAGCTGAATGTATCGTCCAGTTATTTAAGCAGTTTGCTGAAATCTCTGACTGGACAGACAGCCCAGCAGCATATCCATGAGAAGCTGATCGAAAAAGCCAAAGAGAAACTGTCAACTTCCACTTTGACAGTCAGTGAAATAGCTTATGACCTGGGGTTTGAGCACCCCCAGTCGTTCAGCAAACTTTTCAAAGCGAAGACCAAGGTTTCCCCACTGGAATTCAGGCAGTCGTTCAACTGATATCAGATTTCCCAATCCCTTCCTTTTTACCACTCCTTCTAATTAGCAAAAGGCATGGCAAGGTCTCTAAATATTTCCACTGTAGAAGTTCTTCCGGCCTCTGGCGCAGCGAGATTTAGTTCAATGGCTCAATTCCTACGAAGACTTAAATATGGATCAGATATTTACTAAATGGGCTTATCTTCGAATTGGAGTATGTTCTTCGGGTCGAAGCTGAAAATGAAATGGACATAGAATCAACTATACCTATCCATCTGATTCATAATCTTATTCAAATTTCGGATTAGATAGCAAGAAGCTAAAGCAAAGTACATTCTGCTTGGCTATACGCCAAGGGAATTAAAGGAGAGAATTGCTTAGCTATAATATGCAAATGAAGGCTCTTTACTATTTCCTTGGAATTCCATTACTTCTACTATTAATTTCAAACTGTCAAATGAAGTTAAAAACTCACAACAGCGAATTAAAATTTGTAAAACCGGATTGGACGGGCAATAAATTGACCGGTGATGGCTTATACACAAATATATATGGAGATGACATCAAAAGTGTTGGTGAAGCCTTGCGTTGGATGAGTAGTGATAATCCACTTGCCAAACTCAAAAAAAACCAACAAACCCCACTTACATTTCAGCTTATAGAAAATATTTCAGACAAAAGCAGTAATGCGATCATCCCACTTGGCCATGCGTCATTTATTGTGGATATGAATGGAAAGCGCCTGTTGATTGACCCTGTGGTATCCTCAAACATGTTTTTGAAACGCTACACACAAGTTCCATTTGACTTATCGGAACTCACCAATGTGGATTACCTATTGCTTTCTCACAATCACCGTGACCACATAGATAAAAACAGCGTAAAGCAACTTACGAAACTTAATCCTGATGCTGTAATACTAACCGGATTGGAAATCGGAAAAATACTGAAGAGCTGGGGTATAAAGAATCAAGTTCAGGAAGCAGGTTGGTATCAACAATACAATACATCCGAAGCGCTGGCAATTGACTATTTACCTTCCCGGCATTGGTCTAGAAGATGGCTCAACGATACCAATATCCAACTTTGGGGCTCATTTATGATTCAGGACAAATCGACCGGCAAAACCATCTACTTTGCCGGTGACAGTGGCTATGGACAGCATTTTACGGATATAGGATCTGATTATGAAATAGATATTGCCATGATAGGAATAGGTGCCTACGAACCACAGTGGTTTATGCATCCGGCGCATACCGGTCCTACAGATGCTATTAAAGCATTTCACGACCTAAAGGCAAAACAATGGATTCCTATGCATTACGGTACTTTTGACCTGAGCGATGAGCCCATATTCTACCCCGAACAGATTTTGAGGGAACAGCACCAAGAAGCTTTAGAGCAAATTGTCTGGATGAATATTGGAAAGAGAATTGCATTTTAAAAAAAGCATCATCGATATTTTCAGTAAGAATGGCCAATGGTATTTTTCCAACTGGCAAATACCCTGAAAAATTAAACAAGTACCTTAACTCAATGAAAGAATTGATAAACTACCTATTGCAGTTTGGTGACCTGAACAAACAACAAGTAGATCTGCTTTCAAAAAAAGCCAAGGAATTTGAGCTTCGCAAAGGCGAATATTTTTCGGAAGCAGGAAAAATTGCCCAACAGGTCGGTTTCCTATTAGAAGGGGTTATCCGCTTTTGTTACTACAACAACAAGGGAGAGGAAATCACCAGCTACTTCATGGATGAGAACAATTTTTTTGTGGATTTAAACAGTTTCGACAACAAAATTCCATCGTCAGGATACGTTCAGACTGTTACGGACTGCAAGCTCATTGTATTTTCTCAACAGGACTGGCAAGAACTTTCAAACACCATTGATGGCTGGGATAAAATCGTTCAAAAAATCATCTCAAAAGCAATGCTCGAAAAGATTGATAAAATAAATCCTTTAATCTCAGAGGACGCTACAACCCGATATCTAACATTCCTAAAAAAGTACCCAACCCTTGCCAATCGTATTCCTCTGGCTTATCTGGCTTCCTACTTAGGTATTACGCAGCAATCATTGAGTAGAATACGGAAAAATATCCGCTAAATCGCTTTTTTACCAAATGGTAAATGATTTCATTTTTTATGCCGGCAACTTTGTGGCATACCATAAAAAATATGTATAAACTGAACATTGTAATGACCGGAGGCACCTCCGGTTTTGGAGCGGCCACTTCAACCGACTTAATTAATACGTTGGGGACAAACGTAATTTTAGGAAATAGAAACAGTCAAATAAAAGGGGCAAAGCACATTCCACTTAATTTAGAAAGTTTGGATAATGTTCGTCAGTTTGCTTCTGAAGTGGTTAAAAATATCAGAGACGAAAAAATTCAGGTGCTTATTTGCAATGCAGGTATGAACCACCCTGATATTAATTCAAGAACTGTTGATGGTTTTGAAACGACTTTCGCTGTAAATCATTTGGCACATTTTTACTTGTTAAGACTGTTGATTCCCTATTTGGATGCCAATGCCAAGATAATAATGACCACAAGTGGCACGCACGACCCAGAGGAAAATGCATTGTCTGCTCCGCCAAAACACGCCAATGCAATTTGGTTGGCATATCCCGAGCAAGACAAAACCTTGGACGAAAAGATGGCCATCAATGCACAAAGAGCTTACTCTTCTTCTAAATTGTGTACTATTCTTACCGTAAGGTACCTTGCTGCAACTGCTATGGCAGACCAAAACAATTGGCAATGTATTGCTTATGACCCGGGGGCAACGCCCGGAACCGGTTTACTTCAAAAAGGGACATTAGTTATGCGCTTGGCCTGGCAGGTTTTTACGATACCGTTTTTGAGAAAGCGAATACTTCCGAAATCAAATAGTATTAAAGACGCAGGTATAACATTAGCCCATTTAGTATGGGGGAAGGTAAAAGTACCCGCGGACAAGGTTTATGTGGCATTGCGGGCGGGCAAAATAACCTTTCCATCACCTTCTACATTGGCACAAAATAACATGTTGATGAAAGACCTTTGGGAGCAAAGTGAACAGCTTCTAAATGATGCCAAATTTAAATTGGTATAAGCCATCACTTTAATCCGTTGCAATAAATTACATCAAAGGTAAGCTTAACCTGGATTTTGAGGGAAGACGCATCCATTTATGACCCTTTCAACATATAACATTGGACTTTTCAACAAAGTACCTTTCTTGAATACGGGCGAACTTTGTATTTCAAGAAATGGATACAAATATGAAATCGAGCATGTCGAAGGCGACACACAATGGGATGATTAATCGCCTGGCGAGATTCTCCCGATCCGCCGCGGCGGACGGGACAGGCTATCCCGTTTCCTTCGTCACGGGACAGGTTATGACCATTAAAAATCAAAATGTAAACAGATGAAATCGAGCATGTTGAAGGAGACACACAACTTGTCCCGAACTTGCTTCGGGAGAGGGATGATTATAAACCCAGCGAGATTCCATCTGTCTTTTAAAAATCAAATTATAATCAGATGAAAAGAACAGTTTTGGTTACGGGTGCTTCCGCAGGAATTGGCAGGGCTACTGCCATTCTATTGGCAGAAAAAGGATATAATGTTTACGGTGCGGCACGTAGGTTGGAAAGAATGGATGATTTAAAAACATTCGGCATCAAACCTTTGGTTCTGGATCTTGCCGATGATGAAAGTATGGTGTCTGCAGTCAATCACATTATTAAAGAAGCAGGGAGTATAAGTATATTGATAAACAATGCCGGCTTTGGTTCCTATGGTGCTATTGAGGATGTAAATATGAATACCGCCCGGTATCAATTGGATGTCAATGTTATGGGGGCTATGCGTATGGCTCAGTTGGTTCTGCCCAAAATGAGGGAGCTCGGCCAGGGTAAAATCATCAATATTTCATCTGTAGGTGGCAAGGTAGCATTGCCTATGGGAGGATGGTATCATGCGAGTAAGTTTGCCCTGGAAGCCCTTAGTGATTGTATGCGGATGGAGGTAAAATCCTTTGGAATAGATGTTATTGTTGTGGAACCCGGTGCGACGAAATCGGAATGGGGCAATATTGCGTTTGAAAGTCTGATGAAAGTTTCGGGCAATACCCCCTACAAAGATCTGGCTTCCAAAGTGTATAATTCTTTCGAAAAAGTAGCAAAGAATGTTTCCGACCCTGAAACCATTGCGCAACTGATTCTAAAAGCCATTGCATCAAAACGACCCGATGCACGATATGTGGGTGGAAAATGGGATGCAAAATTACTGTTAGCTTTAAAAACGATTTTAACAGACAAAATGATGGATAAATTGATTATGGGTCAGGCAAAATAAAAGCTTATGGAAAGTCATCAAATTATACAACACAATATTTTGTACTCCTGTTCTTATCAAAAAGAGCAAAGTTCGGAGCAATTTTTACCGGAACATAGTCTGGGAATTACCTTATCCGGGGAAGCCGAGTATTTTACGAATGAAGGTTCCTATATAGTGAAACCGGGCACAATAGGCTTGATGCGCAGAAATCAACTGGTCAAAAAATACAAAAAACCTTCCCTTGGCGGGGAGCCATTTAAAATGATTGGGGTATTTTTTGACCAGAAAACACTGCGACAATACGCTGCTGAAAATGATATTGATGAACAACAACCTTATCAGGGAAGATCAGTTATCCAACTCACAGGAAACCCGGTAATCAAGGGTTTTTTTGATTCGCTAATCCCTTATGAAAGCCATCCGGAGAAGCTCTCTCTCAAAATGTGCGGACTAAAAACACGTGAAGCCCTTGAGCTTTTGTTGCAAATCGATCATTCCTTCAAAAACTTCTTGTTTGACTTCAGGGAACCCTATAAAATGGACCTGGAAAATTTTATGCAGCGGAATTATCAATACAATGTATCGATAGGCACTTTTGCCAAACTAACGGGGCGGAGCCTTTCCACATTCAAAAGGGAATTTGCAAAGATTTTTGATGCTACCCCGGAAAAATGGGTACAAAGGAAACGCTTGGAGATGGCCCATTATCTCATTGCACAAAAGAAAAAACGACCTATCGAAGTCTACCTGGAAGTCGGTTTTGAAAATCTTTCGCATTTTTCATTTGCTTTCAAAAAGCATTATGGTTTCGCCCCAAGTGAGGTGGGCGGTTGATTAAGTGCAAGTAGCCAATCCCATGCTCTGCGGTTTTCTCCTGCCGCCGTGAGTGTCGCCACTCACGGCGGCACTCACCCTTTTTTCCTCGTTGTACTGCTTCTCCGGAAGCCGGACTTTTATACCTTCATCATCATTCTGTAATAGGCAACTTCGATATTCATTATTCGATGTTCGATATTTTCCAACTTCCCAACTCAGTTTGGCGCAAGTCTTTCGACTTGTGCCTATGGTGTCTTCAGACTTGCCTGCCGTTAGGTAGGCTGCTTGGTATTAAATTCTTTTTCGTTGTCCTGCTTCTCCAGAAGCTGGACTGTCCCACTTCTTCATCATTCGATATTCGGTCTTACTCATTTTCTGCTCCTCCTCGGCATGGACTTCTATTTCCTCCCCATACCCCTGCGCCGAGGTAAATTAAATTTTCATCATCAAATCCGGGGGTTAACCCCCCGGCAATAACATCGTCCATGCCTATGGCATTTTTCAGTTCCTCTTCATTTGGGGCTCATTTACGATTCAGGACAAATCTACCGACAAAACCATCTACTTTGCCCGTGACAGCGGCTATGGACAGCATTTTACGGATATAGGATCCGATTATGAAATCACCCAACCCGCCAATTGAATACAAACAACCGACTTTTGGACACTTTCTGGTAGATAGACTGCCGCAACTTTGCACTATCAATTTAAATAGAGCAAAAAAATGAAAGTAAGCTTAATAACCGGTGCATCGGGTGGAATAGGGGAAGCCATTGCGCACAAATTTGCGGAAAGAAAACACAACCTTTTGCTGGTGGCCCGTAATGCGGATAAGCTAGGCACTCTTTGCAAACAGATGACTGAAAAGTATGGCATCAATGCCCAATTTATTGCTGCGGATTTGGCGAAATCAGGAACTGCTGAAAAGGTTTTTGCAGAAACGAAGCGTCGCGGGCTGGAAGTAGAAATGCTCATCAACAATGCGGGAATCGGTTCCGGGGGCGAATTCTCAGAATTGGCTCTGGAGCCGGAAATGGAGATGTTGCAGCTTAATATTTCATCCTTGGTGGCATTGACACATATGTTCCTGGGAGAGATGAAAAAACGTAACAACGGGACAATCATCAACGTGGCTTCTATGGCATCATTTATACCGATACCCTATATGGCCACCTATTCAGCCAGCAAGGTTTTTGTCCGCCACTTTACCCAGGCACTCACCCAGGAATGTAAACCATACAAGGTGCACGTGATGTTGCTTTGTCCCGGATTGACCAAAACCAATTTTAATCATGCAGCCGGAATGGATGGTGAAGTGGGACGAAGACTGAATGCGGAATATAGCAGTTCTACGCCTCTGCAAACCCCCGAACAAGTAGCTGAAGAGCTATTGACCGCATTGGATAAAAGAAAGCATTATATTGTATCAGGAAAAATGAACCGTATGGCAAGCCGCTTATCTGCGTTGTTTCCAAATGCTTTCTTAGCAAAAAGCTTTGCCAAGTCATACAGGAAAAAATAGCAGATACTTAAATAACTGTAGAAAAGTGAATTCAACGACCTCAACCATTCATCTCAAATCCATTGCTGATATGCACAAGATGGTGGGTATTTCCAAGCCGAAGCATCCACTGTTCAGCATTCTTCGTTTTGAGCATTTTCCGCAACCGGAACTAACCCAACGTACCAAATTGATCAGTGATTTTTACCAAATCGCCTTAAAGACAGAATGTCCCTGTAAAATGCAATATGGACAAACACCTTTTGATTTTGATGAAGGTATCATTTCCTGTTTCGCCCCCAAGCAAGTGAGCATTGTGGATAAAGATTTTGCATTTGCAAAAGCGGGTTGGATCATAAGTATACACCCAGATTTTTTGAGAGGCTATCCCTTAAGCAGTAAAATGAAAAGCTTTGGCTTTTTTGATTACGATGTCAATGAAGCTTTGATCCTTTCGGAAGATGAGCAACAATCCATAGAAATTATTTTTGGGCAAATTGAAAAGGAATATTTGTTGCCCATAGACAGGTTTAGTCAGGATGTAATTATTTCTGCACTGGATTTGTTGTTTACCCATTTTAGCCGCTATTATAACAGGCAGTTTGTAACCAGACAACCCCAAGGTAGTGAGCTATTGAACAGGGTAGAAAATATACTGAACGCCAGTTTCAGCGATGCTGGGGAACAAAAGTTGCCAACTCCTGCATATTTGGCTTCCCGGTTAAGTTTATCGCCCAAGTACCTGAGTGATTGCCTGAAGCAACTCACGGGGCAAACCACCCAGCAGATTATTCATGAAAAGCTGATAGAAAAAGCCAAAGAGATCCTGACAACCACAGAAATTTCTGTTAGTGAAATAGCCTATCAATTAGGCTTTGAGTATCCACAGAGTTTCAGCAAGTTGTTCAAGGCTAAAACTAAACAATCGCCATTGGAGTTTAGGGCTTCGTTTAACTAGTTACCTCCTTAAATCTGTGTGCATTAAATGGTGTAGCTTTGGGTATTCTTACCTGGAATTTCGGTGGGAGCATGACCATACATTTTTTTAAATGAGGTGGAGAAATGTGATAAACTCTCAAAGCCCAAATCAAGGTAAAAATCAGATGGCTTTTGATTTTTTTTATTCAGTAAAAGGTAAGCTTCCCGCAGCCTCATTTGCACCAGCCAATGACTTGGAGTGTTATCAAATATAGTTTTGAAATCTCTTTTGAAAGAAGATAAGCTACGTCCGGTAAGATAGGCAAAACGGGAAATACTTACATTAAACTTGAAATTTAGATTCATAAATTCTTCCAAATCTATTTTTCCGGGCTTTCTAAAATCAAATAAAATCCCGGCGAGTTCCGGCTGGATTTTAAGAAGGATGAGTAAAATTTCTTCATATTTTACCTCCTCGAACAATTCATCCAATTGCATCATACCTTTATAATAAGGCTTGATGGATTGAATGAAACTCTCTATCAACACTGATTTTGGGATCTGTATAAAAGCGTCTTTTGATAAAAAATGGGTTTGTTTAAACCGGTCTTTCTTCAAGAATTTTTGTAAAAAAAGTTCGTCAAAGCAAAAAAGGATTGGTTCAAATCCTTCTGTGCTATCCAGTAACTCATACTTTGCCAACCTGTTTTTTCTGGCAAGGCAGGCATCTCCTGCTCTGTACGTATAACTTTTGTTTCCATCAAAAACCCGAAAGCCACCTTTGGCAACATAGATAAACACATGGTCAGGAATAAACTGCTCTTTTAGAATATTTACGCTGGAATCTCCGGTTATTGCTCTCATATGATTGTTCTATTTTCAAATCCCATTTTTGAAGGGATGTCCTAAGTAAATTAACGCTAAAGGCATCAAAAGGAATGGAATTTCTATTAATGCAAATTTATAATTTCCAGCTTTCAAGGCTAATGACATCATTACTATCAGTAGCTCTGCCCGTAGAACATTTCCGATAAAGAATGTTGTGGGAAACAGGATTAAAACTGCAGCAAGTATAGAACAGACTCCCAACATAGTGCGAATGGTATCGGTAATTCCTAACGCAGTCATCATCTCAATATATTCCGCCGAAGGTTTCTGAAATACACGGGAACCGTGACTCACTCCAATGTAAAAGCTTACCAAAATCAATAAACCGCTGATTATTCTTGCTGCCATTTTATTGGTCTTTATGTATGAGGTTAAACTTTACCATTGAATCTACCGAGGACAAGATGGCATCTTCTTGAGACGAAACAGGTTTCCAGCCTAAGACGTTTTTGGCTTTGGCATTGCTTACATTTCGGTTCATTTTGGTCAAAAATAAACCTTCCTTTGCCTGTTCATTGAGTACGGCTGCGATGTTCAAAACCCAGTTGGGCAGTGTTCTTTTGGTGACTTTTTGTGCTACTTTGGGTCTTTCACTTCTCAACAATTCCGCAATCTTAGGTAACGAAATTTGTCCGTCAGCCGAAGCGATAAACCGTTGGCCATTGGCATTTGGGTTCTCCATGGCACGGATATGTAAATCGGCTACGTCTCTTACATCCACCACATTCAGTGGGATGTTGGGAATTGCTTTCAATGTGCCATTCAATAAATTTTCAAGCAGATGAAAACTTCCCGAAATATGAGCATCTAATGATGGACCTAAAATTGCAACCGGATTGATGGTGGCAAATTCAAGATTCCCCCCCTTGCTTTTGATGAAGTCCCAGGCCGCCATCTCTGCTAACGTTTTGGATTTTTCATAAACCGAAAGTCCTATGGCGTCGGGTTTTGTCCAGTCTTCTTCCGTGGTTTCCCTGCTTTTGTCCGTTTGGGTAAACCCTACCGCTCCAAAATTGGAGGTCATGACTACCCGCTTTACACCTGCCTCTTTTGCAAATTTTAGGATACGCAAAATACCTTCTACCGCAGGACGAATAGCTTCTTCTTCCTTTTTCGGTTTATCAAAAAACACCGGTGAAGCCACACTTAACACATAGCTGCAACCTTCCATAGCCCTGGCCCAATTCGTATCTTCTGTCAATTCTGCTTCCTCGTACGAAAGGCGTTCAAACGAAGCAATGTTATTGGTGCTTAAAGCTGATTTAACCTTAGCTATACTTTTTCGATTGCGAATGGTAGTCCTTACTTGATAGCCCCTTTCCAACAATTGCAAAATAATTCTCATGCCCACGAAGCCGGTTCCACCGGTAACTAATACTGTCCCTTTATTTTCCATCATTTGAAATTTTTAATTTTATTTCAGATACAAATTTCAGGGTTTTCAGGCAGGGTCAGTTTAGTGATAAGTCCAATTTTACTTTATTGAGAGGTCCAAAAAATAAAGGATACAAGGAGAGGGTAACAACGCTTGACTATGAAACGTTGGACCTGCCACATTTTGCCAAAGTGTAAATCATTATCCAAGATCCACCCTAAATAAACAGCCTGTCCCACCAATAACTATTTTTTTTGACTACGACAAGCTAAGTTTTGGCTAAATCTATCTTTTGATGTTGCTGCAACTTTGCATCAACAAAAAAACAGAAAAAATGCAAAACGAAATGAAAAATTGGACAGCAAATAATATTCCCCAAAGAAACGGGGGCTTGGCTGTAATTACAGGAAGTACAGAAGGTATTGGGTATGAAGATGCATTGGCATTATCATCAGCGGGATGGAATGTGATCATGATGGGACGCACCCCTCAAAAAGGGGCCGAGTCAATTGTCAGGATACATCAGATTAACCCCAAGGCAAAGGTGATGTTTGAAAAAATAGACCTTGCAGACCTGTCTTCAATCAAAGCCTTTGCTTTGGGAATGATTTCAAAAGGGCAAGCAATCAATCTTCTGATAAATAACGCCTGTGTAATGACTCCTCCAAAAAGGATCGAAACTGCTGATGGTTTTGAGTTACAGTTTGGCACAAACCATATCGGTCACTTTTCCTTGACAGCACAACTTCTTCCATTATTACGGAAAGCTCCTGATGCTCGTGTTGTTATTGTTCAAGCGTAGCGAATCGGGAGGGTAATGTAAATTATATCATCATTATACCATCGAGTCTTTTTTGCAACCCTACAATCAGGTTTTTTGTAGCTACTGTTCCAATGGGCAAACGTAAGGGAGGATTTTTTAATGTACTACATTCAATGACAGCCTTTGCAACATCAGCCACATCATCTAGCTCACCAAATCCGGCGTCTATAAATCTTCGAATTTCATTAACAGAGGTTTTTTGATAAGCTTCCATAGGTTCAGCAATACTTAGGTTGTTTCCAAATTGAGTATTGGTAGGGCCGGGTTCTGCAATGGTAAACCTGATATTGAATGCTGCTACATCTTGAGCTGTAGCTTCCACAAAACCTTCGATCCCCCACTTGGAAGCATGATAAAGGCTGAATCCCGGATAGGTAATCTGTCCGCCTTCGGAAGATACCTGAATAATATGTCCACCATCAGGTTGTTTTCTTAAAAAGGGGATTAAGGATTTTATCAGCATAATGGAACCCAATAAATTTACCTCTAGCTGTTTTCTGATAGTCGAACTGTCCAATTCCTCCACTGCTCCAAAAACACCAATACCTGCATTGCTTACTACAATATCAATTTGTCCTAATTTTTCATCAGCATCAGCGACAGCTTTTTCGATACTAGTCAGATCCGTTAATTCCAAATAACCCACATAAAGCCTTCCGGGGTAATTTTCAGCTAATTCATTTAACAGTTCCGGCTTTCTAAGTGTGGCAAAAACTGTATGTCCCGCCTCTAGAAGTTGCTCTGTTAAATTACGCCCGATACCGCTTGATGCTCCGGTAATAAACCATTTTTTATTCATAGTAGTTTGTGTTTATAGGGCAAATTTCGAACTAATGGTCTATTGGTAGTTAACGAAATAAAAAACAATGGTTATAAAAATCAAACTTTTCTGTACATGGATGGAGACATACCTTCGTGCTTTTTGAAAAAGCCGGAAAAGTGGGTAAGCTCCCGAAAACCTAAAAGATGGGAAATTTCCGAAATATCAAGATCGCTATGCTTTAAGAGTAGCCTCGCTTCCTGTAAAAATCGCTCTTGGATAAGCTGCTTTGTTGAGCTTCCCATGTTCCCCTTCAGAATACGGTTAAGATAGTTCGGATGTACAGACAATGCCTCCGCAAAATCAGAAGCTCTATTTAAAACGCGACCACGTGAGTTTATTGTCGTATTAAACTGCTGTTCAAGTAAATCCAGAAATGATTTGACAATACGTGTCGAAGTTTTATTATGTCTGTCTACATTCGTTTTTTGGGAAGATAACTTCGAAGCAAAATGAAGCAGTTCATATATTTTACTCCTGATCAGATCATACTTGTGCTCATCATTGCTATCACATGTATCTTCCATCTCATTAAAAATGCCATCTAAACGAAAAAACTGTTCTTCTTCCAATTCAAACACCTTTAATCCATCTTGTTGGAAAACGGAGTAGGCGTCCAAAGAACCGAAATTATGGAAGAAGTCAGTATTAAAAATACAGTAAACTCCGCTGTGTTCCCCATCATTAGGTATCCAGTTATATGGGCTCAAAGGATTAGCAAAAAAAATTGCATTTTTCCTGACTTTATAGGTTTCTTCAGCAAAATGAATGGTATAGGAGCCCCTGAGTAAATTGATCTTATAAAACGACCTTCGATTGTAAGGTATAGGTTGTAAGGCACAGGGATCTTTTTCTGTGATCCGTTCAATAGTAAAGTTGCCTAGACTTGATTTACTTTTAATTTCCGGTTTATCTAAAAAGTCATTTATACTAATAGTCTGCATTGCCTAAAATTAGATAAAAAACATATTGAACAGTTCTTATTGTCAATCTTTTTCTCGATTAATTGAAAACAAGATAAAAATTCCTTGTTCGATGTGATTGATGAAATTTATACTCCTTCCGAATATCCGGCTGACATTACAGACTATAACCTTGTTGTTTTTTCCAGACGGGATTGGGAAGATATTTCCGGGACTATTATTGGATGGGATGACATGATTCAAAAGATCATCACAAAACATCATAACGAAAAAATAACCAGAAGAAGTGAGCTTGTTTCGCAGGATGGAACTACCCGATACCTTGATTTCATTGAGAAATTTCCCGGTTTAATGAACCGGATACCGTTGTCATACATTGCTTCCTATTTGGGAATTACACAGAGTACCTTAAGCAGAATCAGAAACAACATCCGCTAATGTGCTTTTGCCTTAAGGCAAATGATTCCATTTTTCAATAAGCAAACTTTGGATTATTGATAATCTAAACGACGAAAAATGAATTCGAAGAATCACGAATACCCAAAGGACAGTAGTAATGCTGTGAGTAAATCAAGAAAACTAGGAAACAGGGGGTTGGAAGTATCTGCATTGGGCTATGGTTGTATGGGATTAAGCTTTCCTGGAGCACCTGAAAAAAGCGAATCGATTAAAATAATCCGATCAGCATACGAAAAAGGAATTACCTTTTTTGATTAAGCACCTAACACAAGAATTCCCTCATTTTGACTTCGTCAACAATAGCATTGAGGCCACTTCGGTAATCCGATCGGGTGGGCAAAGATAGGGCTATTGGTATCATTGCGGATAAGCAAAAGATTAAATATTACTGATTGCTATCGACATGCTTAACCGAACAACAGTGGATGCATTAAAGTCGCTTCAAATTTTTGACTACAACAACATGCGTTTTGGCTAAATCTATCTTTTGATGTTGCTGCAACTTTGCATCAACAAAAAAACAGAAAAAATGCAAAACGAAATGAAAAATTGGACAGCAAATAATATTCCCCAAAGAAACGGGGGCTTGGCTGTAATTACAGGAAGTACGGAAGGTATTGGGTATGAAGATGCATTGGCATTATCATCAGCGGGATGGAATGTGATCATGATGGGACGTAACCCTCAAAAAGGGGCCGAGTCAATCGCCAAGATATATCGGATTAACCCCAAGGCAAAAGTGATGTTTGAAAAAATAGACCTGGCAGATCTAGCTTCTATCAAAGCCTTTGCTTCGAAAATGATTTCGAAAGGGCAAGCCATCAATCTTCTGATAAATAACGCCGGAGTAATGACACCGCCAAAACGGCTCGAAACCGCCGATGGCTTTGAGTTGCAGTTTGGCACAAACCATATCGGTCACTTTGCCTTGACAGCACAACTTCTTCCATTATTACGGAAAGCCCCTGATGCTCGTGTGGTTACCGTTTCAAGTGTAGCGAATCGTGCAGGTAAAATCAATTTTGATGACCTTCAGTCAGTATCGACGTATTCTCCAATGAAAGCGTACGGTCAGGCAAAACTTGCGAATCTGATGTTTGCTTTAGAACTACAGCGACAGAGTGAAAAGCACGGTTGGGAAATAAGAAGTATGGCTGCCCATCCGGGCGTTTCGCGGACAAATCTGCTTATTACCGGTGCAGGGCGTTGGAGTGGACCGGGAATAGCGAGAACTTTTCTTCCGTTTTTGTTCCAACTACCTGCACAAGGAGCCTTGCCGACATTATATGCAGCCACATCTCCGGAGGCTAAGGGAGGTGCCTATTATGGACCAAACAAAATGAGCGAAACCCGCGGATTTCCTTCAATCGCAAAAATACCAACACAAGCGGAGGATATTGATGTTTCTTTAAAATTATGGGAGATATCTAAAAAGTTGGCAAAAGTTGAGTTTTAGTTTTACTGGTTTAGGCTCTGGCCGAAAGTAAACGAACATTTTCAAATGCCAATTTCTATAGTTGTATTAATGAAAAACAAAATAAAATTGATAAGTACTTTATCCATTGTTGTGGTTTTGCTTTCTTCCTGTAGTGCTGGTAAAACGGTGTACATCAGCAACAAAACTGGCAATACCATCACATTGCTGATAGATAGCTCTTACATAAACACAAACGCTGTTGCTTTTACTGACTCTTTGAATAGATTAAGAAAAGAGGATAAAAAAGTATTCGATTACGGCAAGGGCAAATGGACAAAGGATGAAAAAAGTAAGCTGGAGGAAGTATTTGAACATTCTAAATTTATAGATGGAGATACAAAACAATCATCATCTCACAAAAAAGGCCATGGTGGATGCCACTTCACCAACGCCATCAATTGAGAAGATTAAATAAACAAGTTCTTGTCTTCACGCTGAATCTCCGAGCTAACTCCGGTTTGGATACAACTTACAGTATTTTGGCAACAGCGAGCGGCTAAATTCTGCAGACCTTTGTTTTGTCACACTTAAAGTATAGAATAATGGCAAAAACAATTTTTATTACAGGAGCTTCTTCCGGTTTGGGTAAAGCAACGGCTCACGTATTTCAATCCAAAGGCTGGCATGTGATTGCTACGATGCGGAATCCTGAACAGGAACAAGAGCTATCTCAATTGCAAAACATCACCTTGTTGCCCCTGGATGTAACCAATGTGGAACAGATCAATAGCACAGTAGCCCAAGCTATTGCATTACATCGAATAGATGTGGTGTTCAATAATGCTGGCTATGGGTTGATGGGAGCGATGGAAGCCTTAACGGAAGAACAGATTGAACGGCAGATCAACACCAACCTGATGGGGGTACTCTGGGTGACCAAAGCCTTTATTCCCTATTTCAGAGAAAAGCAAGGAGGTTTGTTTATCAGTACTACTTCTATGGGTGGATTGCTGACCTTTCCACTGCATTCGATATACCATGCTGCCAAATTTGCTATAGAAGGCTGGTCGGAAAGTATGTCATTTGAATTAGGGCTGCATAACATCGGAATAAAAACCATTGCACCCGGAGCCATCGCTACTGATTTTACCGGAAGATCGCTGGCCAAAGCGAACCACCCAGAATACCAATCGCTGGAAGATAGGCTATTTTCCAATGTGGAGGCTATGATGGCCCAGGCTGCTAGCGCTGAACATATAGCAGGATTGGTTTATGAAGCTGCCACCGATGGTAAGGATCAGGTAAGGTATGTGGCAGGCCCAGACGCAAACGCCATCTACAATAGACGTCTGGCAATAGGGTCAGAAGCTTTTAGAAAAGAAATCAGAGACCAGTTTAAACAATAATGACTGTTGCGGTTCTTTGAAGAAAACCTTTGATCCACGAAGAATACAAATGGCAGCATAAAAGTATTTGAAATCAAAAATGAAGGTGATTGTTCATAACAGGCAGTTTACTTTATGATGAATATGCTACTAAAAATATCAGGCGTTATTTTGCTTATGGCGGGCTTAATCCTGGCGTATAAACCCGGGTTATTAAGTACCTATCCCTTACCAACAGATCCATATCAGGTGATAGAAAAGAGGGTCAGATGGGGATTTATGATTGGATTGGGACTGTTATTACTGTTCCATCACCCATGGACTCCCTGGGGATTGACAGTATCTGCTTTGCTGATCGCTTTAACCACCGGCATTATCATAGCCAGATTACTTGGAATGCTGTGGGATGGATTCTTTGCAAAGCAGATGTTATGGTTAGCCGTTGAATTAGGTGCTTTACTTATCTTCGGTTTTTTGTATTGGAAACTGAAACCGTAGAAAAAATATTGGGTATGCAAATAATAAACTCCATATCGCAGTTTCATCAATTATTATCGCTACCGGATCCGGTGCATCCGTTGTTGAGCGTTATTCATATTGAAAATGTTCAGTTTACCGATGCTCATGTCTGGAAACAGTTTTTTGTGGATTTTTACACGGTTTCCTTGAAAAGGGATGTGAAAGCGAAGATGAAATACGGCCAGCAATACTACGACTTTGATAGGGGAGTCATGAGTTTTACTGCCCCAAAGCAAATGCAGTCGCTGGAAGTGATCGATGCTCCTTCCAAAGAGCAGGTTTTCGGTAAGGGGTATGCCTTGTTATTTCACCGGGATTTACTAGGTACTCATCCTATCGTTTCCACTATCAAAAAGTACGGGTTCTTTTCCTATGGTATTAATGAGGCATTGCACTTGTCAGGAAAAGAGGAGGAAGACATTATCGACATTTTCAAAAGAATAGAGCAGGAATCCCAGAGAATAGACCAGCACACACAAAACATTATTCTTGCCCAAATAGACCTATTGCTCAACTATTGCAATCGCTACTACGGGAGACAATTTATGACCCGGAAAGCAGTCAATGATGATTTGCTGATGAAAATGGAGGAACTGTTAGCGGGTTACTTTGAAAACGGGGAAAGCTTACAAAAGGGGCTACCCACCGTCGAGTATCTGGCCAAAAAACTAAATCTGTCTCCCCATTACCTGAGCGATATGCTACGGTCGCTCACCGGGCAGAGTGCCCAGCAGCATATCCATGAAAAACTGATTGAAAAAGCGAAAGAATACCTAGCGACAACCGGTTTATCCGTGGCTGAAATTGCCTATCAATTGGGGTTTGAATACCCGCAATCATTTAATAAGCTATTCAAAGCCAAAACGGATTCCACACCACTGGAGTATAGAAAGACTTTCCATTAAGCACTGAAATTATGAAACTTGCTTATTGGACGAATTCTTTCCCTGATTTGGCTACAAATGCTCGGGATTAGGCTACGAATGCTAGGCAGGGTTGGCCGAACTTTGATTCATCAATTTTAACTAAAGAAATTATGCAATCACAAGAAAAAGGAACCCATGATTCATCATCTCCTGAAAGAAAACTCGTTGCCTTGGTCACCGGAGCCAACAAAGGGATAGGATTTCAGATCGCCAAAGCTCTTGCCGAAAAGGGATATATCGTGTATGTGGGTTCACGTAACCCGCAAAACGGACTGGAAGCAGTTAAAGAAATAGGGGCTGAAGCAAAGGAGATGCAGCTGGACGTGACCGACAAAAGAAGCATAACAGCGGCTGTGTCTAAAATCCAGGGAGACTTTGGCAGGCTTGATCTTTTGGTGAATAATGCCGCAATATCCAATACGGAACTCAGGGGGCGAAACCTTCTGGAGGCTCTTGCAGATCAACGGGCCAGTGTAGCTTCCCTTGATGAAGTTCGTGCCGTTTGGGAAACAAATGTTTTTGGAGTGCTTGCTGTTTCACAAGCATTTCTTCCTCTATTGAAATGTTCTGCCTCAGCCCGTATTGTAAATGTCTCGAGCGCATTGGGCTCACTTACGCTGAATATGGATACCTCTAACCCTCATCGCTATATGTTTGACATGGTTTATGGGGCATCCAAAACCGCACTCAATGCATTGACTGTGTCATTTGCTATTGAACTAGAGAACTTGGGCATAAAAGTAAATGCTGTCAGTCCAGGCTTCGCATCTACAGCGCTCAACAATTTTGAGGGAACTGTAAGCGTTGAAGAAGGCTCAAGTGAACCCATACGTGTAGCACTTGAGGAGGATGGGCCTTCAGGTATTTTCACGGGTCCAGACGGAGTTATTGTTCCCTGGTAAATAGGCATAAAAACCAATAGGGTTTCATCAACCTTATTGGTTTCATTAAACCCGGACTATGCATTAGGTTTCGTTATGAGGATAGTAAGTGCAATAAAATCAGGCTGTTTTCGACTTCACCATAGCACCGCTATGGTGAAGTCGAAAACAGAAACATAGTGACTGATTTTGAAGTAATTACTGGCCGTAATAGAATTGCTAATGCATATTTCGGGTTAAAATTCATAACATGAATAGGAAGAAGAAAGGTACTGTTTTCAAGTTTAGATCTATCTCCGAAATGCATCTGGCATTTGGCTTGCCAAAGCCGCTGCATCCATTGCTGAGTCTGACGCATTTTGATCATAATAATCCTTTCAATCCTGATAAGGTGGTCCTGTATGATGTCTTGGATTTTTATAAAATTGCTTTTGTAGAGCAGCAGGGAGGAAGACTTAGGTATGGAAGAAACTATTATGATTTCGAGGAAGGCAGCATGATGTTTTTGGCTCCTAATCAGTTGGTTGGAACTGCGGAATACCATGTTGAAACCTATTCCTATATACTACTGATTCATCCAGACTTTTTTCTAGGTTATCCTTTGGCAAAAAAAATAAAGCAATACGGCTATTTTTCTTATTCGGTAAGCGAAGCTTTGCATTTGTCGGATAAAGAAAAAGAAACCATTCTTGCTGTTTTTCGAATAATTGAGGATGAACTGAACAGTAGGATCGATGAGTTGAGTCAGGAAGTGGTGATCGCCCAGCTTGAGCTGCTGCTGAGTTATGCCAACCGTTTTTATAAGCGGCAATTTCTTACCCGAAAGGCCGTAAACAATGATCTGCTTCAAAAAACTGAAGCCATTCTGGATGATTATTTCAATACGCAGCAATCATTGCATCAGGGAATTCCCTCCGTACATTTTCTTTCCGGGGAGTTAAATATTTCAGCGGATTACCTAAGCGATTTGTTACGTTCGCTGATTGGGAAAAATGCCCAGCAGTTCATTCATTTTAAACTGATTGAAAAAGCAAAAGAGCGACTTTCTACCACCAGTTTCACGATCAGCGAAATCGCCTATGAGTTAGGTTTTGAACACCCGCAATCCTTTAGTAAACTTTTTAAGGCAAAGACCAAGATTTCACCTCTGGAATTTAGAAAATCGTTTGGCTGATTTCCTCCTAGCTATTCAGTACGTAGCTTGTTTACAGTAGAAAGCCAGGCTCTTTACTGGGCTAAGAACCAGCAACTTATTTTTGGCTAAATCAAAAGTCGTTTGCTTTAACGCAATCGTTCTGTAAGTTATTCATTCAAAAAACCAACTTGTCACCTTTGGAGTTTAGACAGTCATATAATTGAAAAGTAAAGTTGGTTGAACAATAGTTGTAAAGCATTGTATTCCAACTCCGGTAAATTTTGCCAAATGGCAAATGATGACCTAGTGACGATTTCTAATTTTATAAAATGGAAGAATTTATTGAATACTTATTACAATTTGGTAACCTGAACCAGCAACAAATAGGACTGATAAAAAAAAATGCGCAAGTCATCGAACTTCAAAAAGACCACTACTTCTGGGAAGCTGGCAAAAAGATCGACTTCGTTGGATTCACTACAAAAGGGATTTTGAGAGTTTACTATTACAATAATCAGGGTGAAGAAATTACCCGCTATTTTATTGAGGAACATCTTTTGATCCTTTATGGGCAGGATATTGACTCAACCTATGTTCCTTCAGAATACTTGCAAGCCATTGAAAAATCCGAACTGGTGACTTTCTCAAAAAAGCACTGGAAGGAAATTTCGGACACAATTATCGGATGGGATACTATAATTCAAAAGATTGTTGCCAGACAACATAGGGAGAAATTGGATAGAAGAAGCCAACTGGTTTCGCAGGATGCTACCACGCGTTACCTTGAGTTTATGGAAAAATTTCCAGACTTAGTGAACCGTATTCCCTTGTCCTATATTGCTTCCTACTTGGGAATTACACAGAGTACTTTAAGCAGAATCAGAAACAACATCCGCTGAGGCGCTTTTTGCCTTAAGGCAAATGATTCCATTTTTTGATGAACAACCTTTGTTTTATCATCATTTAAACATTAAGAAATGGAATCAAGAAAATTAGGAACGAAAGGATTAGAAGTGTCCACAATAGGTTATGGGTGTATGGGATTGAGCTTTCCCGGAGCACCTGAAAAAAGTGAATCAATCAAAGTGATTCGAGCGGCCTACGAAAATGGCATTACTTTTTTTGATACGGCACAATCTTACGGAGACAATGAAATATTGGTAGGTGAAGCACTTGAACCATTCCGTAAACAAGTTATTGTTGCTACTAAATTTGGGTTCAGAGAAGGAAATCCAAGGTTGGGATCAGACAGTCGGCCGGAGTCAATAAGGGCTGCTGCTGAAGCATCACTTAAGCGATTAAAAACAGATTACATAGATTTATTCTATCAACATAGAATGGATCCCAACGTACCGATGGAAGAGGTTGCGGGTACAGTGAAAGACTTGATCCAAGAAGGAAAAGTACACCACCTTGGGCTCTGTGAAGCCAATCCGGAGTCTATCCGACAAGCAAATACCGTTTTGCCTATTACGGCGCTACAGAGTGAATATTCTATGTTTTATCGGGAACCTGAAAAAGAAATTATTGCCACGTTGGAAGGACTGGGCATCGGCTTTGTGACTTTTAGTCCATTGGGCAAAGGCTTTTTAACGGGAGCAATAACGGCTGACACTAAATTCGATGAGACAGATGGTCGGAATTTCTCTCCTCGTTTTTCTGAAGAAAGCAGGAGAGCCAATCAGGTGTTGGTAGACTTGATTGTTTCTGTGGCACAGGATAAAGAAGTTACTCCGGCACAGGTTGCATTGGCTTGGCTTCTGGCCCATAAACCGTTTATTGTTCCTATTCCGGGAACGTCTAAAATCCATCGGTTGCAGGAGAATATTGCCGGTGCACAAATTTCTCTGTCAACTGATGAACTCATCAAGATAAATACAGCATTGGAAACAATCAAAATTGTAGGAGAGCGCTATCCAAAAGAGATTCAAAACAAAATCGGGAAATAATAAGTGACGAGAGCGTTAGGGAACCCCGGAAGTACACTAAATGGAAATATCAGAGCCTGCCCCATAGACCATATTGGGGCAGCTAACCTATATTTTTTTTATATATTACTTCACAGTAGTTATGTCCTTCCATGAGTAAGAGTTGCTTAAGTTTAATATTTATATACTTTTTTTAATAAAGTTTGAGTAATAAAATGGAAATATTGGATGCAATATTAAGTCTCCATAATAGCCTTTTTTCTTCATTTTGGAGTTAGCTAAGCCTTCTTTACAGGGTTATCAAAAAATGAATTCATTTTTTGATAAAGCTGATTTAATCGATAGCCAATAGTGAAAGTATAGTTTTAGTAAAATTTTGAGACTAAAATATTACTTATTCAAAACCTCTACTTCAAGATGACTGCTAAAAAAAGCATTTGGCAATGTGTGATAACTGCTTGTCTACTGTTTATTATCAATTTTTCTTTCGCCCAGCAAGCCAGGGTCGAAGGAAAAGTAATTGACGCAAACAGTGACCCCTTACCCGGGGTAACAGTTCTGGTAAAAAGTACGAATCGGGGAACGGTAACCGATATAGACGGGAACTATGCGATTCAAGCAGGTGAAGGGGAGACGTTGATCTTCTCCTTCGTCGGATTTGAGTCTCTTGAGCGGGTAGTAGGGAATTTAACTACGATTAATGTGACGCTCACAGAAGGTCTTGCTCTTAATGAAGTCGTAGTAACAGCACTTGGTGTAAAGCGGGAAATCAAAGCCTTGGGTTATTCAGTGCAGGCGGTAGATGGGGACAGATTTACGGAAGCCCGTGAGACAAACGTAATTAACTCTCTGAGCGGAAGAGTCGCGGGTGTTCAGGTTATCAACAGTTCGTCAGGCATTGGAGGATCCAGCCGGGTTACTATACGTGGGGAGTCCTCTTTGAATATCAATGGAAACCAACCCCTTTTCGTCGTAAACGGTGTCCCTATCTCCAACAGCATCGTGGGTTCTTCAGGATCTTCCAATCAGGAAGTGGATTACGGAAATGCCGCCGGTGAGATCAATCCTGACGACATTGAATCCATGACTGTGTTGAAAGGTCCGGCTGCGGCTGCACTTTATGGTTCCCGGGGAGCGAATGGTGTTATCCTGATCACTACTAAATCAGGGAAAAACAAAAAAGGATTGGGAATCACTGTCAATTCCAATACTACTTTTGACAATGCATTGAAACTTCCGGATTGGCAGAATACGTACGGTCAGGGTAATAATGGTCAATTTGGATTTGTAAACGGAGCAGGTTCAGGCATCGCTGATGGGGTGGATGAAAGCTGGGGGCCAAGACTGGATGCAGGCTTAATGATCCCCCAATTCGATTCTCCAAGAGATGTCAATGGCTTCAGAGGTGGCGATCTAAACGCTCCTGCAGGAAGTAGTATCATCGCCACACCATGGGTGTCCAGCCCGGATAATATCAATGACTTTTTCCGGACAGGAGTAACGCTTTCAAATAACGTGGCGTTTGCAGCTTCGAATGAGAATGCAAATATCCGCCTATCCTGGACCAATTTGGATCAAAAAGGAATTGTGCCTAACACAGATCTAAAGAGAAATACCATTTCCATGAATGGGGGGCTTAATCTTACGGATAAACTCACAGTGAACTCTACGGTCAACTTTCAGAGAACTGACAGCGGAAACAGACCAAATATCAGCTACGGTACTGAAAACCTGATGTACTTATGGATCTGGTATGGGCGACAGGTAAATACAGCAAACCTGAGGGATTACTGGATGCCGGGAAGAGAGGGTGAGCAGCAGTTTAACTACAACTACAACTACCACGATAATCCGTATTTCAATGTGTATGAAAACACCAACGGACAGGCTAAGGATAGAATCTTTGGTAACATCTCTGTAAACTACAAGTTTACGGACAAACTAAACTTGATGCTGAGAACAGGCTTGGATACCTACAATGAGCTAAGAGATCGAAAAAGAGCATTTAGTACGCAGCGTTTTCCTAAAGGAAACTATAGAGAGGATAACTTGTACTACTCTGAAATGAATTCTGATTTCCTGCTTACCTATTCTGAAAATACCATGGATGTATTTTCTTACAGCATAGCAGTAGGAGGTAACCAAAGGCATGTGGAAACTAGATCAGTCCAGACAGTAGCTCCCCAGTTGCTGATCCCCGGTATTTATAATTTCACCAATACAGCTGTAAATCTTGAAGTGAGTCATTTTACTACCGAACTGCGAAATAACTCGCTGTATGGTTTTGGTCAAATTGGTTACAAAAACATTCTGTTTCTAGATGTAACAGGCAGAAATGACTGGTCAAGTACATTGCCGGCATTTAGCCGTAGTTATTTCTACCCTTCTGTTACGTTGGGAGCTGTGATTTCCGATATGGTGCAGATGCCGAATTTTATATCATTTCTGAAAGCTAGATTGGCTTATGCAGAGGTAGGAAATGATACCGATCCATACAGCCTTTACAATGTATATGTCTCTCAGACTGCATGGGGGAATGATCAGACAAAATCTGATTCAAATACGCTCTCTAACGCAGAATTGAAGCCTGAAAGAACAGGTGCATATGAAGCGGGTCTTGATGTGCGGTTTTTTGAAGGAAGACTGGGTCTTGACTTCACCTACTTTGACAACAGAACCAGAAACCAGATTATTCCAATTGAACTGGATATAGCTACAGGATATGCCGCCAAAATGATCAATGCCGGTGAGATTCAAAACAAAGGAATTGAAATCATGATGAGCGCAAATCCAATCCGTACTAGCGCCGGGTTTAACTGGAACCTGATGGCAAACTTCACACGAAACAGAGGTAAAGTATTGGAATTGACAAAAGATCTTGACACTTACTCTCTTACAGGAAGAAATGGAGCCGATATCCAGGCAAGAGTAGGTGAGAGAATGGGTAACATCTACGGAAGAGGATTTGCCAGAGTGGAAGATGTAAATTCAGAGTATTTCGGCCAGATCATTCACAATTCCACAGGAACACCGCTTATGGATCCGGAATTGAAACTTCAGGGGAATTACAATCCGGATTGGATGCTTGGCTTGCAAAACAACTTCAGCTACAAAGGAATCAATCTGGGATTCTTGTTTGACTTCAGATATGGGGGGATAGTTGTGTCAAGAACCAAGACAATCGGAAGTACTTCCGGTCAGCTTGCAGAGACTCTTTACGGACGTGAAACGGGTTATGATCTAGAAGACAACGGTATCATCAGTGAGGGTGTGGTGGCAAATGCTGACGGCTCTTACAGTCCGAATACCTTTAAAACTACTTCTAGAAACTGGCACAACAGATACTACGAAAGAGATAATGTGGAAGCGGCTAAGTACGATGCTACTTTCTTGAAGCTAAGAGAGGTGACGCTGGGTTACACGATCCCTAGATCTATTTTGGGCAGATTGCCGTTTGAGGACGTGAAAATATCCTTGGTAGGCAGGAACTTGGCGCTTTGGACAGAGAATCCCCACTTCGACCCCGAGACGATGGCAATGGGTGGAGGTACGCTAATCCCCGGCGTGGAGGATATGGCTTTCCCTTCTAGCAGAAGCATGGGCTTTAATCTTAACCTGAAGTTTTAAGTATAGGCAGTTGATAGACTTTCTATGTCTTTGGATTTTAAAAAGAAAACTCTCAAAACAGAACATTATGAATTTCAATACAAAATATATAGCGGGAATCGGGTTGGCAACAGTGCTTTTTCTGAGTAGCTGCGACAAGGATTTCGATGAAATCAACACCAATCCGAACAGCCCTGAGACGGTTTCTTCAAGTTTGCTTTTACCGAACATCATCCGGAATACTACGAATGAAATTTCAGGAAAGGCTTGGGGTTACGGGAATGTAGTGATGCAGCAGACTGCCAAGATTCAGTTTACCAATGAAGACAGGTATAACTGGGGACCCGAAGGAAACCCATACAGTACGTTCTACAATTCCATTCGGGATTTGAACAATGTGATCGAGATCTCTACGGCAGCGGGGCAGAGTAATTACGTGGGAATTGCCCTCGTTTTAAGAGCTAGTCTTTATTCGTTTATGACGGATGCCTATGGGGATTTGCCTTATTCGGAGGCAACGAAAGCCAAGGAAGATGTGAATTACCCGGTTTTTGATACGCAGGAAGAGATCTATAATGGGATTCTTGCGGAGCTGGAGCAGGCGAATGCCTTGCTGGGATCAACGACAGAAAACGTAGAAGGAGATATTCTTTTCGATGGGAATGTGGTGAAATGGAAGAAGTATGCGAATTCACTTAGGCTACGAATCCTAATGAGACTTTCTGACCGGATGAATCCGGCGGCAGGCATGCAGGCGATTGTTTCTAACCCTACACAGTACCCGATCTTCACTTCCAATGACGATCAGGCGGCATTGCAGTACCTTCAGGATGTGCCAAACCAGCATGGGTTATATACAACCCGTTCCGGTTCATTTGATGAGTATAGGTTGAGTGAAAGAATGGAAAACGTTCTGAAAGATCTGGATGATCCAAGATTGTATGCCTATGCGCAGCCTACAAATGATTCCGGTGCGGGGGTTATCGGAACTAAGGACGATTATCAGGGAGTGCCAAACGGCTTGGCGGATGAAGAGGCTTTGGCTTATTCTCCTTCCGGTAATCCTGCTAAAGGCGGTTCTAATTTCATGTCCCGTGTGGGGTATCTATGGTCTTGTTCTGCATGTACCCCGCTGGCAAATCCAATCGGTGCCCAGGCGATCTTGATGAGTTATTCGGAACTTCAGTTTGTACTGGCGGAGGCTAGAGAAAGAGGATATATTAGTACAGGTACAGCTGAAGAATATTATAAAAATGGGATTGAATCTTCTTTTGCTTATTACAAAAGCCGCTATGAAATCATTAATCTACCTCAGATAGCAGATAAGTTGGTAGTGGGAGATGCTTATTTTGTACAGCAAAAAGTAGCTTACACCGGCTCTACTGAAGAGAAGCTGTCCAAAATCGGTACTCAAAAGTGGCTTGCCCTGTATTTCTCAGGAATGGAAGGCTGGTATGATTGGAGAAGAACCGATTACCCTAAAATCACTCCGGGGCCGGCAGCTTACATCGATACAGTTCCTGTCCGCTTCATGTATCCCAGTTCTGTGCAATCGCTCAATAAAGCGAACTACGAAAGTGCGATAGCGCGTCAGGGTCCGGATGCAATCACCACGCGGGTGTGGTGGGATATGGATTAAGCAGTACGGCAGAAAGCCCGAATTGATGCTGCTTCTCTTTTGAAGAAAAAGTCAGCGACAATAGACTAAGTGGCTTGATCAAAAAATGTTTAATTTAACTTAAATGTCACCCGCATTGTAGAATGGAGGGTGACATTTTTAAATCCATATTTTGTATTAGGGTAACAGGAACTCTAATGCAGGTCTTAAAATCCTTGAACAAATCCTGTTCAAAAAAAACAATTGTTTATGCGGCTCTCGCTTTCTGTTTTTTCCGGATAGATACGGTAAAAGAACAAGAGTACGAGACTGAAAATATCATCCTGATCACGCTGGATAGGTTGAGGTGGCAGGAGGTGTTCAAGTGAGCGGATTCCTTGCCGGTGGATGATACGGGGATGATCAAAGAACCGGGGGCTTTATTGGAAGACTTTTGGAATTCAGACCCACTTATAATGCGGGAGATGCTGTTGCAATTTCTGTGGAATACCATTGTCGAAGAAGGTCAAGTCTATGGCAGTCGCGCCTATGGAAACAAGGTTGACAACAGCATTAAAATGTGATTTTCCTATCCTGGATACAAGGAGGTGTTGAGTGGATTTGCTGATGATCAGCGTATCAGCAGCAATGATAAAATCAACAATCCCAATGTGACTTTTCTGGAGTTTCTGAACCGGAAACCTGAGTTTATGGGTAAAGTGATGGCTTTTGCTTCCTGGAATGTGTTTCCATGCATCGTGAATGAGGAACGAAGTGCCGGTAAATGCCGGTTTTATCCATTTCCGGCTGAAGCAGAGAGAATTGATGGAATTCATGAATTGCCAAAGAGTACTGCCACCAGCCCATCCCTTCTTTGGGGTGATACCTCTATTTCCACACCATCGGACATTTCGAGTGTACCGCCATTTCCTTTGCGATAGCGGTTGATATGGTTCAGATTTACCATAGAAGAGCGGTTCACGCGTAGGAAAGAGTCGTTTGTCAGTCTGCCCTCATATTCCTTCAATGTTTTGGACACGACTATCTTTTTGCCATCCGTCAGGTAAAATGTGCAATAATTGCTCATTGCTTCTATATGTATGATATTGGCTTTCATAACAAAATAGACCCCCTCAGCTGTAGAAATTGACAGTCGGTTACCTGTAAAATCATGTGCCGCATGTTTTGGTGTGGAAGCAGCCCTATCCTTGATACGTTTTTTTAGCCGGACGATCGCCTCTTCCAGCTCTTCATCCACGATCGGCTTTAGCAGGTAATCAACTGCACTTAGCCGCAAAGCCTCCAGGGTATACGAATCATAGGCTGTGGTAAAGATCACCTCGAAATTGAAACCGGCAAGCTTCTCCAGAAATTGGAATCCGTTCATCCCGGGCATCTCCACATCCAGAAACAGAACATCTGCATCAAGGGAACCGATCTCTTTCAGTGCTTTTATGGGATCGTTGAAGACTGCTTCCAACTGGATCTCATTTTTGTAATATTCCAGTTTGTAACTCAGCAGTTTGCTGCCACGGACTTCATCATCTAGAATTACTGCTTTGAGCATATCGGGGAAGTTAGGATTTCCAAACAATGGCGCGTGGACCCGGTGACCAAACAAATATAACCATCCTGCCATGTGATAGCAACTGCTATCAGGTTACTCTTCCGGCTTGCATCTTTCATCTGACGCTGTATGGCCAGGCTGAGCAGGGATTGTAAGGACATGCTCTGTACATGGATCCGACCCAAATCTATACCTTTTTCCAAGGTAAAACCAGATACCAGCTTTCTGCCAAATCGAAGTTCTTCCAGGGTAGCGTATAGTTTCAGTGAGAGCCATTCCTGCTGTAGTGTCACAACTGCTCTCGGCAAGGTTAGCACCGCCACCCGATGCCATGTGGCAAACTGCTGTATCAGTCGCTGGGCAGTAGGTGTGTCACCGCCCATTATGCATGATTCTATAGCGTTGAGCACATTGTAGATGAAGTGCGTATCAAACTGACCACTTAAGTTGCATTCTTCGGTATGGGCTGGGAGTGGGCTCATCTTATTTTTTTACAAATTACATAATATGGGACAGTGGAATCCCGGCCAATGTGTGAACAAATGCTTTGGATGAACAAACATGTATATACAATGAGCGAAGAAGGACTCCAAGTATTGACTGTCGGGTTTATATCCGTTAAATGAACTCTTGACATGCCCATGTCCAAAGCCCCTTCCGGAAACCTCATGAAGTGTGTTGACTTACTCTGGTTTCAGCTTTTTTCTTAACCTACTGTGATCATCCTACTTGTTCAAACTACCCATTCACTCGATGATCACACCCATTTACGCATTAAGGAAATTACGGTCCCATGCACCGCCTATTTTAGCTCCATAACCAAAAAATACAGAACCATGAAAACGGTAAAATTATCTTTAAGCGGACTGCTAGTATGTTTGATGTTCCTATCGGGCTGTGCTTCGAGTGAGGAGCCCATAATTCCTGAACCCGAAACTACTTTTAATCCGGAGGGCTACGTCATCATTGGGAAAATGAAGGATGTGATCGTCTTGGACGGAGGATTGGAAAAGCCTTTTGTGATGGAATTCAAAAGTGGGAATGTGGTGACCCTTTCCACGATAAACGGTCAAAGGGATGATACCTACCAAATGATAGGAGATAAGCTTATTTTAGACAGTTTTGGCTATTTTGTAGTGGAGGAGGAAGCGCTGGTGGATGAGGTGATTGTGGGAATCAACCTAGTCTCCTACAGCATGCAGAAGCTCTCCGAAGTAAACGAGTTATATACCGATACCTATACGGGGCAGTACCTCCGTACTGATAACAGTGTGCTTCATAACAGTTTTTTTTACGCCTTCAAAAACGACAACCAAGTAGATGCCGGATATCATATAGGGGAAGTGGTCCGTACAGAGAAATATGTCCCTGTGGCCAACCTCGCAGCATGGGTAGAGGCTGAAGGGTACAAGGAGTTCATGGTATTGATTGATGGAAAACTGGAAATTAACTACTTGGACAAAAACGGAGCCTTATTTCATGGCGTTTTGGACAGATACTTCGATGCATAATTAATAAGACGGAAACCAAACTGGCTAAAGGGTGGGTTGTCATCTTTATTTTTTATGAATATAGGCGTTCTTGCCCGTAAGGTGGCAACCCACTGATGTAGGGTTTGGATTATGCATTAGATTTCGTGATGAGAGATTTAATTGCAAGAAAATCAGGTTTTTTGGAGAAAGAGTTTGCCGCGGCAGATATGATGAAGGCGAAGACAGAAACATAGTAGCTGATTTTGAAGCAAATAGAACCCGAAATAGAATTGCTAATGTAACCCCTTATTTTGAGGATACTTCCTTCAGCAGGCAGTGGCTGTTCACCGTTGCCTAGTGGCAGACGTTATTGGTGTGACCTGCTGCGGAGGATTTTCCTGCCGGCAAGCTCCAAGAAAATAAGACTTTTGGCCACATTGAGAAGTATTGTTTTAAGGGAACCCCCAGGCTAAGTGATTGGTTTTGATTTTTTTACAGCAAAAGGTTATTGAAATTTGAAGAAATCCAGATTTTTAAACTAGTTTTTATAAATCTTTCAAGTAGCCCTATGAGATTATCCCGGATTATAAGCTGCCTGTTTCTTGGAGTTTTTTTATGCTGTTCTGTATCATTTGCACAGCAGTCGAAAATAGACTCTCTCGAAAACCTCCTAAACGCACATCCTGAAAAGGATGATCAACGGGCCGAACTCTTACATACACTGGGTTTTATACTTCATACCTCCCATCCGGAGCGAACGATAGAACTCACCGATGAGATCCTGAGCTTTTCGGACCGGATCACGAATAAGAAATACGTCTCAGGAGCCTACACCGTAAAAGCCGTTGCCCATATTGCCATGTCTAACTTGGAGGAAGCACGGACCTTGTCATTAAAGGCACTGGAGATTGACAGAAAATTTGGTCAACGGGAGGGAATAGCCTCCAATACCAGTAATCTGGGATTGATCGAATACCGACTCAACAACTATCCGAAGGCACTGGCAAACTTTCAGGAAGCCGCCCGGATTTTCAGTGAAACTTCTCATCCCAATGAGGTGATGATGTATGTAAACATGGCGTCCATCTATGCAGGAACCAAGAATTTTGTAAAAGCAGAGGAATATCTGGAAAAAGTGCTGCTTGTGGCACGGGAAAATGGAAACCGGAGAATGGAAGGATACGCCTTGCTAAACTTGGGAACCATGTATACCGAAAATAAAGACTATGCAAATGGAAGACATTATCTGGAAACAGCCCTGAAGCTAAGCCGGGAAATAAACGATGTGACTAACATAGCGAAAGCGTATGGGAATCTCGGAAGCAACTATGCCCGGGTAAATCAGTACGATACGGCAAATTACTTTTTATTAAAGGCACTGGAAGTCAATCATGAGCTAAAGAATAGCAAAAGCATAGCGGTGAACAAGTGTAATCTAGGTGAGAATTATATTGCACTTGGCAATTTACCTCAAGCTTATGCAGAACTTACTGAGAGTTTGGCTATCGGCAGACAGTTTGAACTGCTGGATGTACAACGCGATGCATCGGATAATCTCAGCAAGTACTTTGAACGGGCAGGCAGATATGACAGTGCACTGTTTTATCAAAAGGATTTCATCGCCTTGCGGGATAGCATCGAGAATGAATCCAATCAGAACCAGTTGACAAGACTGGAACTACAATATGATTTTGACTTGAAAGAACAGGAATACCTCCAGCAGCAGGCAATCAGCAGTTTACAAATCAGACAATTATGGCTTTATGGAATCCTGTTGCTGATGGTGATAATCGGTGTCGCGGGGTTCTTTCTGAATAGGTCGCGTGTGAGCTCGCTTCAGCTCAGAAATAAGATGCGTGAACAGGAACTCACCAGACAGGCAGAATCTCTTCTGCTCCAGCAGCAGGTGTCTGAAAGTGAGTTGAAGGCAATACGCTCACAGATGAACCCGCATTTTATATTCAATGTACTCAGCTCGATAGAATCCTATATTCTGGAAAATGAACCTAGAGCTGCAAGTAAGCTTGTGCAGAAGTTTGCCCGCCTTGCCCGCCTGATCCTGGAAAATTCTACCCAGTCACTGGTGGTGGCCGGTCGGGAGTGGCAAGCGGTGCAGCTATATGCCGAGCTGGAAGCAGAGCGTTTTGGGCATTCGTTTGACTTTCAGTTTGAGGTAGATCCTACACTCGATCTCTCCACGTTCATGCTTCCTCCCATGCTGATACAGCCTTTGGTGGAAAATGCAATTCATCATGGACTGAGGCAGGTAAGGGGATACCGTGGAAAACTGGCAGTACGCATGGAGTCTGCTATTGATCAGGTGGTTATTACCGTGAGCGATAACGGAATCGGTCGTGAAAATGCAAAGTCATTGAACGCTAAAGTCGAATACAAGGAAAAGTCCACAGGAATGACGGCAATAAGGGAAAGACTCGATATTCTTTCGGTAGATTATGCTGTAGTAAAACCCAATCTCATCTATGAAGATTTAAGTTTGGATGGGCAACTGGGTACTACGGCCATTCTCAATCTTCCTCTCATCCCATTTCAACAGCAGGAACCGCTAGAGGCTTAAATCGTAATAACATCACTACTGTCTTCTTATCGCCTTAGCGACGCTTAGGTTTCCCTCATTTTCTCCGGCTGTGGCACTAATGGAGTATTCATATAACCTGTCCTGCTGAACAGCCTCGTCCAAATACACGTTGCTTGCAAGGGTGGTTGCAATCTTTTCAAACCGCTCTTGACCGGTAGATTTTCGATAGATCACATACTGGATTGCAGGATCTTCCAGCACTTCTGGCCAACTTATTTCTATGCCTTTCGTCATATTCCTAAGATATAATTCCCGGGGTGGAAGGAGTGTGCCTGCTATATCATAGTCTATTGAAGAGATTGGCGAAAGGATGCTTTGGTTGCCCCAGGAATCTACTGATGTAACTGCATATTCGTAGGAAGAGCTGGGAGAAGCGGTAGAATCGGTATAGAATGGGAGTCTCAGCATCGAAGTGTTAAGGATTCGGTAGTTCTCCTCTCCTTCAATTCTCCTGTAGAGAAAGTATCCCTCTACTATGTTATCACGCTGTAGTACATCTTCCCACTGAAGGACTACACCATCGACCGTACGCCGGGACTGGATCCCGCCCACCGGAGTCAGAATAACGGGCTGGGTTATCGTGACAGATGCCAAGGCAGAGGTGTCACTTACATTCTGGCTAAGATCGACGACTTGTACCGCATAGTGGAGTTGCCCTGAAAAACCCGGCGCAAAAAGGCTGTCAACGAATACGGTATCCTGAATGGGTTGGGAGATTACACCGAGGTTGGCAGCAGAAGTTCCCCGCAGGACATAGTATCCAAAGAGATTGAGCTCATCCCCTTGCTGCCAACTGACACGGATTCCTTCCGGTGTCACGGAAGCCTGTATATTCTGTGGAGTGACGGGCAGAGGGTCGGTATCAGACATGCTTTTATGCCCATTGGCTTCAGCATACACCAGCGGGTCACTTCCTGGAAGATTATAAATCAACGGTCTTACCTTGTAATAATAGGAAGATGCAGGGATAACGGCTCCATCCAGATAGGAGATTTCGGTGGATGCAATCGTATCCACTACCACATAATCTGCACCTAGCTCCCGCGATTTTAAGATTTGGATTGCATTATATACCGCTTGTCGCGGGAGCGGATCCCAAGTAAGCAGAAGTCCTCCGGTAGTGTCTGCCACCTGTAAATTGGAAATGCCCTCAAGCTGTGAGATATCCACTGAAAGTGTATACAGTGTGTCGGAAGCAGGCCCCATGTTACCCGCAAAATCCTCCACTCTTAGATAGTAAGCCAAATGGGAACCGCTGGGGATTTCCTCGTTGAAATGTACTCTGCTGCTATCCGAGAGATCATCCTGCATCACATAGAGTTGCTTTACTGGGTCAAACTCGCCAGAGACACCCGTTCGTCTGTAAATAGTCGCAAATAGGGGCAATTCGCTGTACTGTTCTTGCCGGGAATACCAGTTAATGGAGGCAGCACTGTCTGATACCAGAAAGTTTTCCACCAAAAAGCGCATATCTGGAAGGGGAAGTTTTGATTCGACCTCAACTATAGTGCTCTGCGTGGATTCTCCCGAACCACTGATGTAGTCTACGCGATAGTGGGAAGATACTGTAGGTTCCCGGTCCCTATCGGTGTACATCATTCCAAAAACTTCCATGATCTCAGGCGCGAGCAGTGCCATTCCCAGTATGTCCGGAGTACTCTGGAGCAATACGGAATAGGCTTCCTTTACCGAGTTTACATTCAACTGATCCAGCAGCAAAGAGGTGAATTCATCCCCGAGTTTTTTTTCAAGCTCGGCGGCAGAAGCAGGAAACTGTGTGCTTCCGATTTTTTTGAACTCCGTGCTGTTTCCATCTGCCCGGAATATATCCAGTCGCTCCCCGGGTTTCAGGAATTGCTCAAGTTGAGCTGGATTATGTTCAAAAGCGATAGCCTGGACGAGTAGAACGGTGCGCTCAGGACCGGGAATAATATGAGGAGAATGATGAATCTGTTGAGCAATTGCAGAACCGGTCATAAAGAGGATTCCGGCCAATGAGATTATCAATCGATTTAAAAACCAGTGCATAATTATCTTGATTTAATTAAAAACAGCTATTTCCTGAATTACTACTTCCCAAACCTACACCGAAGCTATTGCCTCCCCGTGTACTGACTGCTATAGATGCATGAGCCCCAACACAGACCCTTCCTCCTATAAAGCAAAGGCGGTTGCAATTACATTTTTTTCCTACATGCCCCTCAAATGATCCTGCAGCTTTTCCGTTTAGAAACCATCCCTGGGCGTTCCCATATCCGCCCGTGAAAGCATAGCAGGCGCTGAACCCTGCCCCGATACAACCCGGCCCGATGCATCCTTCCGCTCCGGCGCTCAATCCTCCGGCCACTCTCATCCGGTAATCATTGCCCGAGAAGTTCAACAATAGCATAACATCCGAATAGGTATGGAACCAAGCTTTTCCACTTACAATGTATAGGTCGATGGATTTCGCATTCTCCTTTCGTACACCGATTTCGGTTTTACCGTGCAGGTATACCCCAGAGAATTTGTAATCATCCCCACGGGCATACAGGTCACTATCCAAATACCTGAAATAAGCGGAAATGTCGTCCTCCCGGTACTTTGGGTCCCAAATATTGACCCCCATGGCGTATTCTCCGTAGCTGTTGAAGAAGCCCAAAACATTGACCTGCGTGTTGGCACCCAGAAATACATAGGATTCGTTCGGATCCCATTTGATGCGGAGTAAGCCATTGATTTTGGCAGAGGCTACCCCTTTGATGGGTTCGATGTCCGCATTTATTCCTATGGAGAAGAATTTGCCCGGTACATTCAGTTCTACCCTTGCCTTGGCCAACTCGAAGGCACTGGCGACTTTCACTCCCACCTCCCCGACGATGACCGGCCCATCCGTGACCGTAAGACTGATTGGTTCTAAGTTGACTAAAGTACTCAGCCCTGTGATCGAAGCTCCCCCGGAAATATTGATCTTAAATTTCCCGTTACCGGTGTTGTATTGGAAACCTCCTCCGACGCGGTTTATTTCCACTATCCCTACAGGAATGATAATGCCTGATTTAAAATCCGCGCCAATATCAATTCCGTTGGCCAGTTTGTAATAATGGAAATTGACCTCAGCATTGATGGGTGTTCCCGGCACTCCCAGTGAGCCTCCACCTTCGAATCCGTTGTTTTTGATCCCTACCCGTACCCCGACTTTCATGATTGGAAGGGCGAGTTCTCCACCGATGACCCCTACATCGTACTCGGAGCCTCCGCTGGATTTGGCCTTGAACCGTATATCTGCCACTTCAAATTTAAGCCCCTTGAAGTTGACGTTGAACTCTCCCTGCACACTGATAAACGGAGCCTGTCCGGAAAGCGAGCTAACAGTTAGGTTTTTGATGTTGAATTTGGCAAAGGAAAGATCGGCACTGTAATTAACCGGGGACTGCAGCAAGAACCTGCCATCGGTCTGAACCTGGAAGGATGGAATCTTGATTTCCTTGGTGATCAGTTGGTCAAACTTCATACTGGCACTCCCCGACAAGCTATATACTTGCGTATTGCCCACCCGTCCAAAGCTGAGCGGATTACCTGCTGTGGTCAGCTTGACGATGTTATAGACATTAAGCCCGGCATCAGGAAAACTAAACTGGCCGCCATAGATGGCATCTTTACCGAGGCTGAGATTGGCAAATTCAATCTGGGATTCGCCCGATTGAGGAATGCTTACTTTCAGTTGTCCGCCCAGCTTGAACCCATTTTCACTGAAGATTACATTGGCAAGGGCAGCTTCCCAGCCGCCGATCTTGATGGCAGGAAGATCGGTGTTTTTGACTCGAACTGATTGGATCCGTAGTTCCCTGCTTATCGTGAACGTTTCTACGACCAGCTCAGCTGAAGATACCGGGCCAAGTGCCGGGGTATTCAGGATACCTGCCAGTCGAAGTTCGCCGGTAGTGATCGCTGACTTGGCCAAATCCAGATTCAATCCAAAACCATACAGGTTCATGGACACCGTATTGCCTTGCCCACTTGCAAACCGAACGGTAGCCTCGGGGGCTCCTGTAACACCGCCTTCACGGAATACTTCTAGGTTGGCAGGCCCTGTGCTATTTTCCAAAGCAATGAATAAGGGATCTTGTGGGGAGAAATTGAAGCCCCGGCTTCCTTGGATTTGGTTGACTGCAAGCTCCACTTTTCCACTTATACTTCCTTTACCTTCCCCATTTCGCATCACTCTTAGCTGTTGGTCGCCTTTAAGTATTACAGGTAGGTAGCCGAAGAGTTTCAGGGGCAGGTTGGAAATATCCGTGATTACTTCTCCATTTGCAGGCAAGGCATTCCCCTCAGCATCAAAAGTTACCTTGACATTGGCAAAAGGAATAGTGTGGGAACTAGACTCTCCAAACAGGGTAGGGGCAGCTTGCATGTTTACAAATCTTCCGTTCCATTTTTGTCCATTTCCATCGACTACTGCCTTATCCAGTTCAATGTCAAAGCCCAGCAAGGTGGAAATGTTTTTCCCTCCTCCGTCTTCCAGCATAAAATTCAGTTCTACTCCGCCGGACGGTGGTAAAATGCGGTTTTCATTTTTACTGAGGTATCCTGATTTTGCAGCACGGATTACCTGCTCTCCGGCGGGAAGAACCAGTTCATAGGCTCCTGTTGGTCCAGAGGTAGTAAAGAGGTATTCCTTGCCCTCCACGGAGATTCGTGTATCGGCCAGTTTCTCCCCGCCGCTGCTGACCTGCCCATGGACACGTACGCCTTTTTCCAGTGATAAGGTTACTTCGGTTACTTCTCCTGTTTCCAGAATATTGATAGCAGCCTGTAAGGTGACATAACCCATACCGGATGGAGGCGTGACAGTCACCGTAGCCTGCCCTCCAAAGCCTTCGTATAGCCATTGGCCTTGCTGGTCGGTGGACTGGATTGTGTCAAATAGGGCTATTTTGGCCTCTGGAATCCTCAGATCACTGCCTTTCTCCACTACGGTAAACCTTACCTTACCGATCCTTGGAAGTAATGGACCAATGTCACCTAAATCATGGGTTTTAGTGGAGGCATATGCTGCATGATTTAAATGAAATGTGGTATTGATCTGGGAAGAAAACAGGGTGCTTAAAGATATCGGTAGAGAATATGAAGTTTGGTCCTCTGTAAAGCCGGCATCAGAAGGTCCTCTGTAGGTGTCTCCTGGAGATTGCATGGTGTTAAGACTGAGCCCCAAGGCACCTATTTTTACACTGCCGGCATTTCCGAAAAGGGCAGGAGAAAATGTACTCCCTGCCTGAACAGCCTTTTGCACGGTAGGGGTGGACTGCATACTCTTTACCCAGCTATCGGGGTTGGATAAGTTCATGACGTCTGTTCCTGTGGTTACATTCTGTTGTTTGGCTAGGAGTTTTGTTGATTTTTTACCCTTAACCGCACCGGAGGATTCGCTTTCTTTTCCAAGCTCGACAGGGATCTCCATCAGGATGTAACCTTCCTTCTCCACTACCAAGGTATGTTTGCCTTTGTAAAAACTAGTCTGGAAGAGTCCTTCTTCTCCGCTTTCAAAATAGTTGGATCCTCCCTTGAAATGTAGCCGGGCATAAGGAACACCCGTTTCTTTCAAGTCGATTACACGGCCTACAATATTGAATACCTCAGGAACGACTGAAAAGGATCGGGTTTCTGAGCTGCCTTTCACCGCAGTGAAGGATTGCTCTTTACCGGGTGTCACTTCCATATCCCTATAATTATAAGGGAGACTGACCAGCTTGAGGGTATAGCTGGCACCTTCTTTAAGTATCGGAAGGTTACCGATGAGGTATTGTCCTGTACTGTCAGTTTTTACGGTATATAGGCCATACTTACTTTTCAGCTGCTGTTCACTCATCAGCTCATCTGATACGGTGATAGTGGCATAGCTGAATGAAGCCGAGGCAGTGGAGGCGCCGGTTTGTACAGCAGAAGTGATAGCTACGGGTTTTGCAATTCCATTGGAAGATAAAGCAGCTGCACTGCTAATGGGGTTCACTGGGGAAGTGGATGCAAAACTTACCTGCCCGATGTTCGGGTTAGTCATAAGGGCGGCTACATTGGCTACCTCGGCTTGTACATTTAGTCCATTGGCCAGGGTTGTAACACCTCCTGTATTTTCTGCTAACACGTCCTCCTTATTGTATTCGACCGTAAGGACAGCCCCGGGAATTGGAACGAGGTTTTCACCCGCCTGAAGAATTACTTCCCCATTTACAGAAGGTCTGGTTAGTCGGCTCTCGTAGCCGGGTTTGACCACGAGTATGCGTGAGGAAGAGGCTTTTGTATCCGAAACCCTCAGTTGCGTACTTTTTTTAATCAGATTGCCGGAGAGTCCTTCGATTTCTATATAAAGGCTACCTTGATAAAATAGTCGTGCCATGGCAAATTCCACAGACTTGATAGGGTTGCCTCCTGCCTGGATACTATCCACTGCGACCAATCGATACCTACGCCCAGCCAACAGAATTTCCGGTTTATTGGCAGCATCAGGCATTCCCTCATGCCTGAGATAGGGATACTTGTCCAGCTCACTTGACTCCCGATATACCCGGATACGCATTCCCGGATTACTGCTAAGATTGGGTTCAGATGTCTCGATAGTCAATTTTGGCTGAAATCGGTAAGTTTTGGCAAGAAGTGTAAATGAGCCCAGGTCAATCGCGAGATCTTCAAGCCTTTGGATAGGAAGCTCGTATTCAAAGGGTTCAAATCCCGGCGCATTTACTGATACCACAAGTTTTTCATAGGGGTTTTTGCCCTCGTATTCAGGATGGAGCAGTTGCAGGGTAAAGTTGCCTCCGGCATCTGTCCTAGCCGTTGCCAAAACCGTAGAAATCGGATCTGTTTCTTTACCGGTAGTCTGATTGGCCCGTTGATCCTGAATTATCTTGGACGTTCCGGTACTTGTGGCTTGGCTGACCGGTGTATTGGCGGAGACCTTCGTGCCTAGTTTAGAGATACTTTCAGAGGTACGGAGGCCACCAAATTGGATCTCTTTCTGCAGGGTATTGGGGGTTTTGTTTGGGTTGCTTGGCTGATTTGTTATTTTGGGAGGAGCTCCTTGGGATTTGATTCCACGGATGGTTACTGTGACATCTGCCAAAGGATGGCGTTGGCTTCCTGTATCCAGACTGATTGTTTCATAATTGTAAGCAAGGGAATTCGAAGCGCTAGAGCTGATAATATCCGTCGCAGCTAACGCAGTAGCTGAAACATTGGAAGCAAGGATACCACTGGCGACAGTCAGTGAACTGGCCATACTGAGTGTAGGGTCTGCCTGGCCCAATGCCGTAGGTTTCGAGGCTTGGAGTTTATTATGGCCAAGATAATAGTTGACAGGAGTGGCATTTAAAGAGGCCTGTGAAATCATTGTCGTTGATTTCATTCCCGCTACGATACTATTAGTCTGCGCCCCCACGGCGCTGCTGCCTGGTGATGCAGCGGAGGTTTGTGTGGCATTATGGATTACAGGGCCTTTCTTGAAGTTTTCTTCGGATGATTTGAATGCCCAGGAAAGTTTCCCCGAAACAGTATGCGTAGCATATTCCAGCGGGGTTTGGCTTTCGGCAATTACGGGGGACGTACCAGTCCCTCCGGTCTGGCTTCCATTTTGGCCATAGGTAAACTGAATTACCTCACTCATTCCCCGATTGCGGAAACTGGAAGTGCCGAACGGATCAATCGCCTGTACCATAAGGGCATATTGTCTGCCTACCGTAAGTTGCGGATACTGTGGGCCGTAAAGAAGCGTGTTGCCGTAAATTGTCTCTTCAAAGAATGCAGGCGTGGTAGCGGACTGCATTGCATCATTGGGATTGCGTGGGGCAATCATCTCCACCATTTTTACCAGATACTGGGTATTCGGAGCGGCTCCGGGAGGAGTACTCCATAGGATGGGAAAAGACTGAACCCCTGCGGTTGCAGGCAGCTCCTGCTCACTGAAAGGCTGCAGGATGGTCGGCGGTTCCAAGCTCCGTAATAACAGTTGGCTGCACCCCATCCGTTCATCACTCAGTGGTTCCAATGTCGTATAGTCTAGTGCCTGAACACATATTTCATAGATACCCTCAGGCAAACCTGCCCGGTTTAAAAAGTCATCCTTGGAGACACCCTCAAATATGATCTGGTTTATATCGAATAAAAACCGGATATCATTCCCATTGAGCTGTACAGGCTGACGTGGGGGCAGAAGAATGGGCTGGGGACTTTTGTAGCCCGCCCTCAATCGTGCACTCACACCGTTTTCCCCTGTGATCCATCCTGTCAACTGGATTTGCAGAGGGTCATTTCCTGTATTGATCAATGTGACGGATAAAAGTTCTGGCCTGGAAGCATAATCCACGGCGCGACTCTGATAAGGAGGGATGATCTGTACATTTACCTGTACTTGACCCTGGATGGCAGTGGTGTGCCAGAAACAGATGAAAAATGGAACCAAGAGCCATAACTGTCTTTTTATTGCGTTCATAATCTAAAGTTTATCTTATAGGCCAATTCTGCGCGTGTCTCTGTGAATGATGGATTTGCCCCCGTGACAACACTTCCGGGATTGTTGCTAGTCAGGAAAAATGAAGACCTGAAGGAGTGAGCCCCATTGATTTGATAGTTGATGTTCAGGGTACCATTGAGTATGGTGCTTTTCCCTGCTTCCGTGATTCCTTGCATCAGGCTGGTATTGATCCCAGTCTGAAGTTTCTGCTTTAGGAACCTATAATTACCGCCTAAAGTGATTCCACGATAGGAGTTTTCTGTGCCTGCGGCTTCCAAATCAGTATAGCTGAGGCTTGAGGATAGACTCAGCATCTTTTCCGGGATACTTAGATTGTAGCTGATTAGGTATTGACTTGTGGTGATGTCTCGGTTAATAGCCTCTTGCTCGAAGTAACTGTTGAAGTCTTTCATGCCGCTCCTGCTGGCCGAAATGAGGATCATATGGGTCATCTGCTTACCGATGATGGTATAGCGGGGCATTATATTGAGTGTCTGGGTAGTCTGCACGATTTTTAGCGAATCCGCAAACCGGAGCGTATTGGGCTTCTGGTTATTGGAAAAATTGCTGTAGTTGATGTCTATTCCCAGCCGCTTGGTGATTTCCGCTCCCATGATTCCCGAACCGATGATCCGATGGGTAGTGGATTCTTTTTGCCCCAGCACATTATCGTTTTGGATTCCTATACTGGTATTTAAGCGGAGTCTTCCACTGGGGAGGACAAAACTGGGATTGATGGTGATGTTTTGTAGATCATTGGCAAAGAAGTAGGCGCCCATGGTTCTGAAATTTGGTTCAATCCGGCGATAGTTCAGTTTGATCCCAAAGTATTTGTTTTTATATCCCAAAGCCGTGTTCAGCGCGAAATACAACTCACTGCTTCCGTTTAGATTGAGCATTCTTGCCAAGCGGCTAAGTTGCGGATTGGAAATCGAGTCGATCGGTATTGGTGAATTGATATCATGAGTGTACACACTGGCAGCCCCGTCGCTTTCCAACACAAGTTTGTCGAAGAAGGTGAATCGCATGCTATAGCCCATCACTGTATTGGAAGCGGCGAGTACTTTTATTCCATCAGGCAATTCCATCTCCGGTTTGGCGGTAGAATCATCCTTGGCGTGCAGGAAATTGAGGTCAAAATGGTTGGCATCGGTACCAAACCCTATTTTTCCTGCCATTCCTCTTCTGCTGAATGAGAATGGCACCAAAGCCTGAAGTGTGGTGTCAATGACTGTAGCACGGTTTAGCCTTCCGTACATAAATCCCGCACGCAGCTTGCCAGGGTTGATCTCAACCCCACCGCCTAACATGGTGTGGCCTGCAAGTGTAAACGGGGAGAAAGTCACATTCCGATAACCGGCGTGTACGGTAATCCACTTATAGGTAGGACTCATGCCAAATTGGTTGAATGGCTGCCGGAAATTCCTTTCGTCCTTACTCAGCATAAAACTTATCGGTATGCTTATTCCGTAAAAACTCAATGTGGGACTTCCACTCAGAATGTAGGTGAATGGCTCCCGTCGGTTTGGAATGCCATTTACATTATAGTATATGCCCCGGAGTTCCAGTCCTCCATCAAGACCAAATGGCTTTTGGTCTTTAAGGTTTTCCAGGTCTTGTGCCTGTAGTGTATTGCCCAAAAACAAGCATAAAAAGCAGAATACCGGGATTGTTATCCAGTTGGTGATTTTAGCTGTTGGGCAGGAAAAACATGCTTTTGACATATGCCGTTTTGGTTAGTATTTTGACTGGAAGAGCTAGCGGGGATAGCTTATCGGATTGTTGAAATAAATAATCCTTATCACATCCTTTTTAGGGAATGAGTGAATGCACGTTTCCAATGAGCCAAACCTGCAGTTGGACTAGGAAAGCCTGATGAAATCGAGCCTGCCAAAGGCAGACAGATATGATCCCGTACCTACGGGATCACATGAAGGGATGATTATTCTTTATGCGGGATTCTCTCGAGAATCAGGATAGGTTCTGGCTTTTGAAAAAAAATCATAAATACATGAAATCGACACGATTAAAATCATCATTAAAACAAACAGGGCTCCGCCGGCTGGCAGATTAATCGTCAAAGATTCCATCTGACCACTAATAGCAAATTATAAACAGATGAAATCGAGCATGTCTAAGGCGACACACAACTTGTCCCGAACTTGCTTCGGGAGAGGGATGATTATAAACCATGCGACCTGCCTTCCGTAGGCAGGGATTCCATCCCGTTTCCTTCGTCACGGGACAGGCTATCCGACCATTAAGAATCAAATTATAAACAGATGAAATCGAGCATGTCTAAGGCGACACACAGAGGGATGATTATTCAACGTGCGAGATTCCATATGACCATTGAAAATCAAATTATAAACAGATGAAATCGAGCATGACTAAAAAGTCACACACCGGGATGATTATAGATCTTGCGAGATTCCATCTGACCATAAAAAATCAATTATAAACAGATGAAATCGAGCATGACCCAAGAGTCACACACTGGAATGATTATAATGCATGCGAGATTCCATCTGACCATTAAAAATCAAAATATAAACAGATGAAAAAAAAATCTCACTTTATCGCTGATTTTTGCTAGGAAAGTCTAAATTATATTGCCCAATTACAACCTGAGTAGATAAAAGCTATTCCACCACGTACGACACTGTTTCTACCTCTGACAACCTGAAATACCCCAATGCGTATTCGCCCCCATCGGTCTGATTGACGATGTTTCCCCGGATATTGGCGGGTGGTGTACTGAAGGGACCTCCACTCGATGCTTCTTCCAACAAGGTCATGTAATGGAAAAAACGCCGGGATATGCTCTTGAAGCTAAAGACTATCTCAATGCCGGGCTCCAGGTTTTCATCCAAATAATCGACCCGGGCTTGGTTGCCCTGGGACAATTCGTCGCTGATGAGTGTACGCGCAGGGGCTGTCAGAAAGGACGCATTGGCTTCGGAAAGGTAAAAATTGTCCACCTCCGGATCGTCTTGGTAATATAATGTAAGCCGAATCCACTCCTCTCCAAAAAAGGTGATATTTTCCTGTTCAACAGCAGAAATTGCGGGTGTATCCATAAGTTTCTCGGTAGCGGTATAGGTTTGTCCGTTACTGACAATGGCGAGGCGGTAATCTTCCCCGAGTACCGGCACAAAATGGTCGCAGTCATACCGGCCTGCTTCGGAAGTTTCCGAAAAATGGAATTCCTCCCCGGCACTGTTGGTAATCAATATCACAGCTCCCGATACGGGAGGGACCTCGGAAGCATAATAATCTGTGGTGGTACTCAACCGGATGGTCTGTTGGCTGCCGTCCGTGCCTTTTACCCAGGCTATATTGGCATCGATGACCAGACGCGGCTCCGCAGTCTCCAAACCTATATCGATCACATCTTCGCAGGAAGTGAAGAATACAGCTAAAATCATCAAGTAGCTTATACGCTTATATAAGTTCATGTTCATCAGAATTTAAAATTATACGAAATACCGGGCACTATACCGAATATGGAAAGACGGACTGCTTCATTGTTCCCGGTATCCCCGTTCATCCGGAAATTGATGGATGCCGCGTTTTTGCGGCTATACACATTGTAAAGGCTGAAAACCCACTCCCCCTGCCAGTTTCTTTGTTTTTTCGGTTTGGGGATGTAGGTGGCGGAGAAATCCAGGTGGTGGTAAGCCGGCAGTCTGCTGTCGTTACGGGATCCGTAGTTGGGTATGCTGATGCCGTCAAACTCGTACTGCCCATTAGGGAAATTAACAGGTCGTCCGGTCTGGAAAGTGAAGTTTGTTCCCAATGTCCATGCATCGTCCAGCTGATAGCTCCCGGTGACAGATATGTCATGCAGCTTGTCATAGGACGATAGGTACCAATCCCCGTTGGCAATTCCGGGTTCATCCGGTGTACGGCCCGGAGTACGCTGCTCTGCTCTGGAGAGCGTATAGGCTACCCAGCCGGTAAGCCGTCCGGTGTTTTTCTTCAATAGCACTTCCAGTCCGTAGGCACGTGCTTCACCATTGAGGATCACCTGTTCAATGGTATTGTTGGCAATAAGATTGGCTCCATCGATGTAGTCAATCCGGTTTTGGACAGTTTTATGAAACACTTCGGTTTCCAGCGAATAATCACCGCCTCTGAAATTCTTAAAGTATCCCAGTGCCACTTGGTCCAGTAGCTGGGGATCTATAAACGGCCCGCTTGGTGTCCACAAGTTAATCGGTATAGGTGCCTGGGTATTGGCCAGAAGGTGGATGTATTGGGCCATCCGGTTGTAGCTTGCCTTGATGGACATATCCTCATTAAAAGCATAAGAAATCCCTAGACGAGGTTCTAAGTTATCAAAGCTGTTGATTGTTTCGCCACTTCGGTAATGGGTGGATCCTGTGGGCATCCCTCCTTCGTACAGCTGGAAATCCGTATTGAACACCACGGCGAGGCCGTTTTCGTACTGTTTGATCTCCTCGCTGCCCATCCTGTAAAACTGGCTATAACGCACCCCATAGCGCACCGACAGTTTTTCGGAAAGTTGGTGTTCGGCATCGATGTACAGAGAAGGCTCCAGAGCATATTTTTTGTCCAGCTGGGTGGAGTTAAAGCTGGAAGTTTCACCCTTGGCAATTAAGGTACCTGGATTGAATTCGTAAAAAACAGCGTGGATTCCGTAGTTCAGTTTGAAATTATCTGAAAAATAATGGTTGAAATCGTATTTCAGCCCGTAGTTCGTCACTGAGTTATTCCAATTAAATTCTGCTGCATTCAGGTCAAGAGTGAATGAGTACATGCTGTAAATTGCAGAGAGGTTCGAAATAAGCCTGTCCGAAAAACGCTGTTGCAAGCGCATACTGGCCATCGTGTTGCCGTACCTGATTGCAAACTCTCCTCCTATGTCCAAAACGTCCCTTCCTTGGTATCCCGAAAAATAAAGGGTCTTGTTGGCTCCTAACTTATAGTTCAATTTACTGTTGATGTCGTAAAAATAGCCTGCATTGTCCTTGAGATCCTCCGATAGTTTTAAAAACAGGTGGGCATATGAACCTCTTCCGGCAAGCATAAAGGAACCCCTATCCTTTTTTAGCGGACCTTCAGCCATCAACCTGCTGGAAATAAGCCCTATGCCCCCGTTCATGTGAAAATTCCGGTCATCACCGGTTTTCTGATGTACATCCAGCACTGAGGACACCCTGCCGCCGTATCCAGCGGGGATTCCCCCCTTGTACAGCTCCAAGCCGCTCAGGGCGTCGGAGTTGAAAATTGAAAAGAATCCAAACAGGTGCGAATCACCGAACACAGGGACACCGTCCAAAAGGATAAGGTTTTGGTCGGCGGCACCGCCGCGGACATTGAAGCCGGAAGAAGCTTCCCCGGCGTTGGTCACCCCCGGGAGTTGCAGGATGGATTTCAGCAGGTCGGGTTCGCCCAGCACTACAGGCATCCGTTTCATTTCGGCTACCGAAAGCCTGTTCATACTCATCTGCGGGGCTTTGATTTCGGTACCGTTTTTCATGGTAGTCACCACTACCTCTTCCAGCTCCTCACCATCAATGGCAAGTTCATAGGTTTCATGTATATCCCGGGTGAGGCTTAGGACTACTTCCCTGTCGGAAAACCCGATATAGCTAGTTCGTACCGTATAGTCCCCTCTGGGGAGTGTCATGGAAAATGCTCCGTCATCATCGGTCACCGTACCGCTCTGTCTTTCTCTTATATAGATGTTTGCCCCCATCAGTGGCTGGCTGTCCGCATCATGTACCACACCGCTGTAGGTGTAGGTTTGGCTCGGGGATACCTGTGGTTTTCCGGCGGGACCTGTTTTTGGCCGTACGGCAATATTCTTACCATTCAGAACAAAATGATACGGAAGTTTGTCATTCAGGGTCGTAAGCACCGCCACTATGTCTGCATTTTTTATAGTCAGATCTGTACCTATCGGCTTTGAGCGGACAAGTCCCTCATCATGGGCAAATTTGTAATCGCTTTGGTTTTCTACCTGTTGGAATATGTCCCGAAGTGTGGGGTTTTTTAAATCCATGGAGATTTCCTGTGAAAAACCTTTCGATACTATGAATATAAAAAGGGTTACAAAGAAGGGAGACTTCATGTGTTTATAATTTGATTTTTAATGGCCACAACTTGTCCCGTGACGAAGGAAACGGGATAGCCTGTCCCGTCCGCCGCGGCGGATCGGGAGAATCTCGCTGGATTTATAATCATCCCTCTCCCGAAGCAAGTTCGGGACAAGTTGTGTGTCGCTGGCGTCATGCTCGATTTCATCTAATTGCTGTCTTGTTTTTGTTTATGCGTTTATTCTGATAATGTAATCTGCCTGAGGTTATCATCCAGTTGTATTTTCAATCCGTATATAGTGGCAATGGTGCCGATGATGTCCCTTAACCCGTCACTCTTGCTCACCCGCAGCGTAACGGTTTTTGCTAAAAGGCTTTCATTGGCAGCAACGCTGTAACCATAGGTATCCAGAATATATGCCATGACATTGTTCAGCGCAGTGTTTTCGAAGTCTCTATAGGTAGTAAAAACGGTCACATCCACCTCATTGCCGGTATAGATAAATTGTTCGCCGGGTACCAACTCCCACCTGTCTGTCCGGCCTTCCACTTCCATTTCTACACTGCCTTCATAGAGCTGTATGATTACATCTTTTTCCGGTAGTGCCTGAATATGGAACGAAGTCCCCAATACCTTAGTCCTAGTCTCCCTGCCCTCTACTGTAAACGGGGAGCCCTCGTCTCGGACTACGTCAAAAAAAGCCTCGCCCAACAGTTTGACCGATCGGTTTTCTACAAAATTTTCAGCATAATGCAGTGTGCTTTCGGGCTGCAACCTTACCGTAGTACTGTCCGGAAGATAGAGGATCTTTACCCTATCGTCCGTATTTTGCACCGTAACGTACTTGTTTTCATCACCAAAAGGGTGGGTGTCAAGATTAATAACAGTAAACATCAACAGTATAAGTACCGCTGCGGCTGCGGCCGAAACCGCATACCACCGTCTGTACAGTGGGATGTCCCTAGTCTTAAATGCCTTCTCCGAAAAGCGTTCCCAAGAGGCCTCCATTTCTTTTGCAGGCATGCGGGGGTACTCTTGCTTCCAAAAGACCTTCAGGTAATCCGTTATTCTTTTTTTGTCCATTATTTCAATGTTAGAGAGGTGTTTTTTTACTAAAAACCTCCTGATTTTGATTAATCGGTAAATGTCCCGTCGGGATCACCGTTGGCCCCAACCCTTAAAATCTTGTTGTAGTCTTCCAAATCAAAATCAGATGATGCAGTTGGCCCACTGTAGCACTTCAAAAACTCCCAGCTCTGACGTTAGTCCATTACATCAGTTGTGAAAACTTCTACGCGCATAGATTCGCTTTCTAAAACAAAGTTTGGACAGACACTACATTGGGTATGACAATCGGAAAAAATAAAGTTCCCAATGGAAAGGGGTGTTTTTTTTAGAAAAAATTATAACCAATTGAACATCAGCGTAATTAAAATTTCAAGGGTTGCTGTACTTCTTAGATTTTCTTTGAGGGATTTGCTGGCCAGATAAATATGGTTGGCAATGGTTTTTTGCGAGAGGTTCGTCATTTCTTCAATCTCGTCGTAGGAATAGCCGTCTATTTTATGAAGTGTAAAAATTTCTTTTTGTTTTTGGGGGAGTCTGTCCAAAAGCGTATTCAAAACTTGTCGTTTTTCCGCTAGATGGGCTATATCCTCACTTTCTTCTTCTTCGTGGAGAATATAAAGAAAATCAGATGGATCAAATGAGCTGTTTTTCTTTTCTCTCTTGACATGATTGAGGATGATATTCCTGCATATCACGAACAATTGCTTGTCCAGCAGCACTTCCTCATTTAACAGTGCCCTTTTTTCATAGAGCTTCAAAAAGGTTTCGTGCACAAAATCTTCCGGAGACAGCAACCTGAAACTGAATTTTCTCCCTATCCCCATTAATTTGGCGTAGTACTGCATATATACAGCCTTGTACGTGGCTTGGTTTCCCTCTTTTAATTGTCTGACCGTGGTTTTGTTGATTTGCATGCGATGGATTTTCAGCATCAAATTATTCTTAGATGAGCGGGGTTAGCCCATCAGAGGCTGTTTGCCGAATGGGAATTCAGAGAAAAGTAAAAATATCCGAAACAAAGATATGTAATTGTCCTAAAATTTGCAGTGCAGGCTGGCTACAATTTTTTCCGGGCGACAGCTCGCTTCGGGTAGACCGTCACACTCTTTGTCATGGGCAAAATGGAATAGCCACTGCTTGCTTTTTTTTCAATATCGATTGACTTCGTGTCAGTCCAAAGCAGGATACTTTAACAGGCCAATTTTTGAACCAAACTGTCATTATTATTTTGAAAATTGGACTGTGGTGTAAAATCGCTAATTTAAATGTATAGGGGATTCCCGCTGGAACTGTGATATTTGCATGGCCCCGATTCAGACCTCATTCCAATAATTTGCTAATTTTGAAATTAACTTATCCACCCCGGTAATAATTGTCCTAATTGAAGATCACCCGACCTTTTATGAAATCGAGCATGTCGTAAACGACACACTGGCATGATTATAAACGCTGCGACCTGCCTGCTGCAGGCAGGGATTCCATCCCGTTTCCTTCGTCACGGGACAAGTTATGACCATTGAAAAACAATTATAATCATATGAAACTGAAGAAAGTAATAGAGAATGCCCTGAACATGCTGGAGAAAGCTGACAATGGTATAGTGCTCATGAATATGTATAATGAAGTGGTTCATCCTGCCGATGCGGCTTTCAGAGGTGAGACGGTCCATCCCTACAATGCCAAGGCCTTTATAGAAGAGTCCCTGAGCCAGAATGGGCTGGACCTTAAGGATAAAGATCTAAGAATGAAACTGCTGAAGCTGATCCTGATTCTGGAGGAAACTGAGGCCAACAAGAGCAGAAAGAAAAAGCTGGATGATGTGCTAGCCGGATATGATATGGAAAGTTTTGGGAAAATTGTTTAGCCGGCAGCCCATGCAAGAAGCTATCGGGATGGCCTTACAATAAGCGGTATTTATTTTTTAAATTCCTCTTCCAAAAATTCAAACACCTTGTCAAAGTGGTTTAAGGGTTCTACATGACCTCCTTTAAAAGCAAGGTGTTGATACCGGTGCTTAAACTTATGCTTGGCCAGGCGGATGATCAGCTGTTCTGACATATGGGTAGCAGGCCATTGCTCATCTTGTGTTCCTGAGAGGAGTAGGATAGGGCCATTGATGTTTTCCACTTCTATTTCAGCAGGATGTACGGCATTTTTATCCTTCAACATCAAGGTAAAAGCTTCATACAAATTTCCCTTTAATGCCGGAACAAGAGTAGTTAACGGCGCAGGTACATAAGGGATTTCCCGGTTGTTGTACTGCCAGGAAGAGGTGTTAGCCGCAAGGGTATGTGCAGGAAAAGAGACATGGGAGGTGGAGAGTGCTATAACCCCTTTGAAATGAGAATACCGGCTTGCAAGATTTAATACCAACTCGCCACCTTTGCTTGCGCCCATTAAAATAAGGCGGCTGGTGTCCACCTGCGGATGGCGCTTTGCAATTTGCAGGACTGAATCTGAAATAGCATTAAGTGAAATACGGTCCAGTGTGTTTGGGGACTGTCCGGAATTGAAATACCCTATGGCCAATACAGCAAAACCTCTGGCTAGAAATTCGTCCCGCTTTTCCTTTAGGTAGTTACGCTCCCAGTCATTTCCCCCCGAGCCACCGCCAAATGCTACGATCAATGGCTGACTTGCGCTATCGCTCAAATACAAGTGAGTGTCTATCTTACCATAATTTTCAGACAGTGAGGGCGTACTCCAACCCAGATAGAAAAGAATTAAGCCAATTGCTAACAAAGCAGCCCCTATACCGATACCAGTCTTTTTCATCTGTTTATATTTTGATTTTTAATGGTCAGATAGCCTGTCCCATCCGCCGCGGCGGATCGGGAGAATCTCGCCAAGCGAATAATCATCCCTCTCCCGAAGCAAGTTCGGGACAAGTTGTGTGTCGTCTTCGATATGCTCGATTTCATAATTATAATTGTGTTTATTCAGCATTCCATTTCCCCAAACCCAACCTGGCTTTACAATCCTGCCGGAGACAGTTCCGGGGTGATTTTAGCACATAAAACCGACAAGAGTGATATTTAAATCATTATTTTCACCCGACATTTTCCCGACATTTAATCAGATACTGCTATAGCAAAGATTTCGCAATGATCTGGTCTTTAAAGCGGTGCTTTATTTATGCTTCTGCATATCTTTATGGTGAAGAAGATTGATCCAATTATATGATAGCAGACTCACTGGCCAGACAGTTTTTGGTAATGCACAGGCATTTTTTACGGATATCGGCGATAGAGGATGAGCTGGGTATAAGCGGAAAGTCTCTTTATAAATGGATGATAGGCAAGAGGGCGCTACCCGATCGATGGGAACAGCCGTTATACGATTACCTATATCCCATGCTGGATCCCGGGAATGAAATCCATCTAAAGACCTATTGGATTGACAGAGTGGTGGTTCTGGAGGAGCATCATTTACTGCCCCGGTATCAGCATATCAAGCCGGAGCTGTTGAGAAGGTTTCATTTCTCCGCGCAGTATACCGCGGGTGCCGATGTGGTTTACTTCAGGTATTCCAACAAAAAGCAGCGAGAAAGTAATATTTCCATCTATTCGGTCTATATCAAGAGTTCATGGTAGAAAAGTGAAAATGGAGGAGTAGAAATAAATAGGATTATCAGGCCAAGTGATAAACGACCACAATGACAGACAGGTTTGCAATGCAAGCGAGTATGGGGTTTAAAAGCAACACATTACAAACCTTTTGGTTTAACTAATAATTATATTTTCCGATAGTAAGGATACTTTATACTCTTTGGGTGCAGATTCCAGCAGTTATTTGGTATAGGTTCGGTCTTGTGGGCTTTGGTATCTTTCATAAATAGAGCTAAAAGATGAGTAAATAAGTAGCTTAAATGGAAGGCAATTTTTTTTAAACCGGTTCCAAATGTGTGTGTATATCAACTAAGTTATTGATAAAAAATATTTTTACGCCGCTTGTAACATTTCGGGTCTTTTCTACTCCAAGAAATAAAAGCCGAAATCATGAAAAAACTTAGTTGCTATTTATTGTTGTCTTTCTTGTTTGTTTCAATTTCCCAAGGCCAAACTGCATTCAGGATAGAGCGGAAAGGAACCGGTAAACCCATCCTTTTTCTCCCCGGATTTGGAAGTTCAGGACAGGTTTGGGATCAGGTAATCTCTAAATTTCCGGAACATGAATCCATTACGTTGACCTATGCCGGATTTGACGGAGTGCCCCCTATTGGTTTGCCTTGGTATTGCCGGATCAGCGATGAACTCATCAATTATGTGAAAGAAAATAACATAAAAGGACTCACGGTAGTAGGGCACAGTATGGGCGGAAACTTGGCAGTAGAACTTGTCAAGGCAATTCCCGATAGAATTGATCATTTGGTGCTGGTGGATGCCTTGCCTTGTATGAGAGAGGTAATGATGCCGGGAGTTCCTGCTCAGGCTTTATCCTATGACAGTCCGTATAATGACCAACTATTGAAAATGAGTGCCTCTGATTTTGAATCTTATGCAAGCCAAATGGCACAAGGTATGGCTTCAGGTGCGAAGGATCAGGTGCAGCTAAAGGATTGGTTGCTTGCTGCGGATCGTAAAATAGTTGTATATGGATATACGGACCTACTCAAGTTGGATCTCAGGGAAGGAATGGAAAGCATTGTAACTCCTGTATTACTATTGGTGGCAGATCAGCCTTTTGGAGATCAGGGGTTGGAAACTATGAAAATTCAGTATAATGGGCTGAAAAACAAAGAATTTAAGATGGCCAAAAACAGCAGGCATTTTATGATGATGGATCAACCTGAATGGTTGGCGCAAGAACTTCAGCGTTTTATTGAGCAGTGAGAGAATCAAAAAAAGAGCTGTTTTCCCGACTCTATGGGCAATATTATGCCATGGTATTTCAGCTTGCCCTAGGTTTTGTCAAAGGAGATCGGGATCAGGCGGATGATCTCAGCCAAGAGGTGTTTATCCAAGTCTGGAACCATCTGGATGGATTCAGATACCAATCCTCCCACAAAACCTGGATTTACAGAATCACGGTGAATTGCTGCCTGGGATTTCTGAAGAAATCAAAGCGTGGAGCTTTTCTCCGGGATCCTTCTCCTGGTCCACTTGATCAGATAGGGGAAGAGCAGGAAAATAGTCATCGTATCCTGGATGAATTATATAGGGCTATGGGGCAATTGGATGATCTTGACAGGCTGATTGTCACTATGATGCTCGAGGAGTTGCCTTATGAAGAGATTTCTGAGGTGCTGGGTGTTTCCCCATCCAATTTGAGAGTGAAGATCCACCGGGTCAAAAAGAAACTTAAAAAACTGATGAATCATGAATGAACTTCCCAAAAACATACTGGATAGCTGGAAATCTGCACAGGGATCCATTGAACCTAAAACAGTTGCGACCGGGCAATTGATTGAAAAAGCCAATAGAATAAAAAAGAAAAGTTTAAAGCTTCAATGGGGTAATCTCATCCTTTTGGGTGTTTCCTTAATTGGGATAACTGTCTGTTGGCGACTGTTTTTTCCTTTTCAGGAAATATTGAGTCAGGTAGGAGTGGCGTTGATGTTGGGAAGCTTGTTGCTGCGTGTTCTCGGAGAGGCTTATTCTGTGATTTCCTTTGGTGAATGTAAGTTTACGGGCAGCGCATCCCGGAAACTTCAGCAAGATGAAAAGTACCTAGGCCTAAGGACAAAAATAAACGGTGTTCTTACCTATTCTTGCCTCACTGTTTATAGTCTGGGGTTTTTGATGCTATCTCCTGAATTTTCACTGTATATCCCCTTGTTGTATATGTGGCTGATTTATGGATCTTACCTGCTTATGGTCTTGATTTGGGTGCTGATCATCCGGAAAAATGTAAAACAGGAAACCAATGACTTGATTAAAGTAGTTGAATTAAGGAGAGAACTTTGCAAAGAATCTTGAATTCCCCCAATTCAAAATATGCTTTCTTGAACATATCCTTTTAGTTATTTAGAACAACCAGCCAATTTCTTAACCGCGGATTATGCATTAGGTTTCGTCATAGCCTGTCCCGATTTTAATCGGGAAGGCCATTAATTGCAATAAAATCAGACTGTTTGGAGAGTGAGTCCGCCGCTGCGGATACGGTGAACTCGAAAACAGCAATATAATGGATAATGGCTGATTTTGAAGCAATTAATGGCTGCAATAGAATTGCTAGTACATATTCGGGTTAACCTGTAAACCATCTGGAGCAGAGTCAATCGCTCCCGAGAGCGAAGCGATTCGGGAGAGGGGTGAGGTAGAATTGCCGAAATCCTTGATTTGGTATTAGCAGACGCCCTGAACCCTGTGGACAATGGTGATACAGACGCAATAGGGTAGTGGAATGCTGTAAACACAAGTTTAGCGGTAACCCCTTTCGGACAAAGAAGGCAAATCTTCCGGACAAGAAATTTGCGGTTTAGCAAAAAAGCCTAGCTGAAGGATTTTTACCTTTACGAAAAAAACATGGACTCGATATTCAAATACTTTGACACATTTAGTAAACTCAGCCATGAAAGCAGAGAACTAATAGCAATGCATTTAGAATTCGAGACCGTAAGAAAAAATGACTATCTATGGAGAGTTGGTCAGAGAAACGGAAACATCTATTTTATCAAGTCCGGCGTGGCACGGCTATTCTTTTATAATGAACAAGGTGAAGAAACCACGGTTCATTTCGTTAGTCAAAATAAGTTTGTTGCAGATTTGGAAAGCCTGACTATGAATACACCTTCCTCAGTTTCCTGTGCGGCAACCATAGATACTGAGGTGATTGTTTTAACATCATCGGTACTTGGGAAGTTAAGCAAGGAAGTATTTGAATGGAACGAATTGATGAGGAAGATAACAGAGAAAACCCTGTTCGATAAAATTAAAACAAGGGACAAGATTTTTCAGGGTGAATCAAGACAAAGATACCTGTCATTTTTAGAGCATTTTCCATCCGTTGCAAATCATGTTCAGGCCAGTCACATAGCTTCCTATCTTGGCATTTCTCAATTTACATTAAGCCACATCAAGGGAGAGTTGAACAAAATTGATTTTTTGCGGAATAGCAAAAATTAGTTTTCACCGAAGGCGGTTCTTTGTATCCTAATTAAAACAAAAAGGATATGAAGCATTTATTAAAATCGCCCGCCACTTACACCGTTGGCATTGCGCTACTATTCATCACCACAATTTCCCTTGCCCAAAATACAGGCAATGAAATCATTGGCACATGGTGGAATCAGGAAAAAGAAGCGCAGATTGAAATCTACCAAAGCGGTAATACGTACGCAGGCAAAATTGTCTGGCTGAAAGAACCCGACGACCCGGAAACCGGTACCCCTAAATTGGACAAGAAAAACCCCAACACAAAATTGCGTTCAAGACCACTGCTGGGTTCCGACTTGCTATACGGTTTCACTTTTGATAAAAATGAAAAGGAATGGGTGGACGGGACTATCTATGATGGTAGAGAAGGAAAAACCTATAAATGCTACATCGCTCTAAACACGGATGGGACATTGAAAGTAAGGGGCTACATGGGAGCTTCCTGGATGGGATTGGGAAAAACAAACACTTGGACACGCAAAAACGAATTGACGCAATGAAAAAAGTATTTGTAACAGGAGGTTCGGGTTTCGTAGGACAAAATCTGATCTCAATGCTCATGGAACAAGGCTATCAAGTGAAAGCATTGGCACGTTCGCCACAGGCCATTCAAAAAGTAGAGCAGTTGGGTGCAATTGCAGTGAAGGGTGACTTGAACGATCCAACGGCTTTGGCAAATGGAGTAAAGGACTGTGCAACAGTTTTTCATTTGGCCGCTTCGGTTGACTTTTTCGCATCAGAAAAAGAACTCAAAAAATTACATGTTGACGCAACGCAACTGTTGTTGTCAACTGCAAAAAAATCAGGCGTTCGCAAATTTATCTATTTAGGTGCAGCATCGGTGATTATGAACGGAAAACCAATTGTAAATGCTGATGAATCCTTTATTTCCGACAACATTATTGACGGTTATTCAAAAACAAAACTACAAGCAGAAAATTTAGTGTTAAAAGCCAACACAGAGGTGTTTCAAACTTATTCGCTTAGGCCTCCAATGATTTGGGGCAAAGGCGACCCAAATACTTTGGCCGGGGTCATTGAGGCTGTCAAGAAAGGAAACATGCAATTCATTGACGGTGGCAAACACCGTTTTGTAACCTGTCATGTAGTCAATGTTTGCCACGCATTAATCTTAGCCGACAAATCCGAACACAGTGGCAAAGCTTATTTTCTTACGGATGGTGAACAACCGGTTTTTAAAGACTTTATCAAAAAGTATGTGGGTACGCAAGGTGTAACCGTTCCTGACAAAGCCGTTTCATTAGCAATGGCCAAGCGAGTTGCTTCGGTAATGGAATTTGTTTGGAAGAGTTTTCGGCTAAAAGGCCATCCACCACTTTACAAAGGACTGATAAACGCGCTAGGTTTAGAATTCATCACCATCGACAATAGGGCGAAACAAGAACTTGGATATAAACCTCTTATGACTATAGCACAAGGATTGGAAGCCATGAAGTAAAACGGGAAAGGAAGAGAAGGGCCTACCGCCAACAGCACCTACCCAAAAGTGGCGGTTCAGTGGTTAAACCTAAAGGCGGTAGGCAGGCATGATCTCGTAGCTACGGAAACACACACTGGGATGATTATAATGCATGCGAGATTCCATAGCCTGCCCCGACTATTCGGGGTGGCCACTGAAAATCAAATTCTTTTCACATGAAAAGAACCACTACCCACAATCCAGTAGAAGGCCTCGCCAACTGTTAAGTTGACGAGGTTTGCCTACTCCTCGGTGTACAAGTCTCACTCCACCGTATCCCGATTCTCGGGACAGGCAGCCCAGGGCTTGTATACTGCGACACATTGAAGCTCAGGTCTTGTTTTTGAGTAATTTCAATTTCCAACAAAAATATCCAACGCCCGCTTGACGGGACAGCCGAAATCCTTAATTTGGTATCAGCAGAACCCCAGAGACCTGTGGACAATGGGAATATAGATGCAATAGGGTAGCGGGAATGCTGTAACCACAAGTGTTGCCGGCAAAGAGTGGAATTACAACAGACGCAGATTTTAGCTTTTACCGACTGAAACTCTATCAAAACACCTATAAGTGATTATTCCATGACAAATGTTGTAACGGGCAAGAAAAAAGCAATACTAAAAGTCACCATCTACTGATCTTTGTTCTATATTTTATTCATCGCGGCTACTTCTCAATCTGGTGCTATTTTTTCGAAACATGTACACAGGTTTACTTCTCCTATACTAGGAACTATTATTGTTTTATATGATTATCCGCTACTTTGCCAGTAGGGTTGAATTCCCGCAATTATCAGTCGGTCAAAGAGTCTTTCCCCAAAATATCTACGGTTGAGCTTGTA